>DATEZK010000343.1:0-14709 GCA_035255665.1 Candidatus Limnocylindria bacterium | reverse complement strand
CGGCCGGCGTACGCGAATCGCGGCTACCACTACTGGCGGCAGAGCAGCGACGGCCGCGTTCTCGTCGGGGGCTGGCGCGACACCGCGGTCGATGAGGAAGTCGGCGAGGAGGAACGCACGACCCACCGGATCCAGAAGCAGCTTGAGGCGTTCCTGGACGTGCACCGGGTCACCGCCCCGGTCACGCACCGATGGGCCGGCACGATGGGGTTCTCTCACGACGCGCTTCCCTACATCGGACCCATCACCGACGGCGTGTTCGTGTGCGGCGGCTTCACCGGGCACGGGATGTCGTTCGGTCCCGCATCGGCCGAGCTCGTCGCCGGGCTCGTCCGCGGCAGCACACATCCAGACGCAGAGCTGTTCGAACCATCGCGCTGACCCATCGTCGCCGCGCCTGATCCTCTTCGGACACGAGCGGAGCGTGCTGTCCATGACGGCCCGTAGTTATCCCGACCAGAGGCTGCGGCCTCGCGCGAAGAGGAAGGGGACGGGTGCACGCTTCGGCCCTCCCGTCGATCGGCGACATCGGCGGGCTGTTCGTGTACCTCTTCGGCAACCCTCACCTGTTCATCAGCTCGACCACGGTGATGACCACCGGTCTGCTCCTCGGTGCGGCGCTTGTGAGTGTGCTGCCCCGTCGGACGCGGATGCTCTGGCGCGGAGCACCGACGCTCGCCGTGATCCTCACTTACTTCGGTCTCGGCAGCATCGTTCTTTCGACCGAGATCCTCATCCGCTTCCACGACACGATCCCGCACGAGACGGAGATCCAGTTCGTCAGCGGTCTCGGACATCTCGTCGAAGCGGCAGTCGGGATCGCGCTGCTCTTCCCCTACCTGCGAGGACGCAGCAGGACGGATTGGCTGTGGGCCCACACGTTCGCGCTCGCCTATTGGACATTCCAGGTCGCGGTGCTGACGCCGCCGTGGTTCGCGTTCCAGGGACAGCGCGAGGCCGTTCTCGCGGTCGTCCTGGTGATGCTCTCGGGCGCGGCGACGCTGAACGTGCTGCTGTGGAGGACCGCCGTCAGGCGGTGAGCCCGCCGGGATTCGAACCCGGAACCAAGGGATTAAAAGTCCCCTGCTCTACCGTTGAGCTACGGGCCCTAGGAGTGCCGCGGCGCGAGCTCGCTCGCGCATGCGGCCGACGACGGGCCCGTGAGCGAAGCGATACGGGCCCGCAGCCGCAGCTCATTTTCTCATCCGCGGTCAGCGCGGCGGTGTGGAAGGCGGCGGCGGCGGGACGTTGTCCCCCATGAGCTTGCGCCGCGCGACCGCGATCGCCGCGGCGATGAAGCCGGTGACCACCGCCATGAGGATCACCTGCGGCGTGGCCACATCGAGTTGAAGTGCGACCACTGCGGCCACCGCGCCGGCGATGCCGCCCTCGATGATGTCGCGGACCACCTGCCCGATCGGCGAGCCGAACCATTGCCTCACGCGCCGATATTACGTCTCCGGCAGCCGCATTCGAATGAAGCGCTGCGGTCCGTACGGACTTTCGTGGTCGAACGTCTCGAGCACGTCGGCGGCATGGAAGCGCACGATCTTGTCGGCGTAGCCGTTTGCGATCGCGGCGTCGCGCTCGATGAACCGGGCGCCCGCGGCGCGAACATCGGCGTAGAGCTGGTCCATCAGCAGCTTCACGAGCCCGCGACCCTGGTGGCTCTTGGCGATCGCGGTGTTCGCGATGTAGTAGGTCGCGGGATCGTCGGCGGGCTGGGCCTGCGTATAGCCAATGAGCCTGCCGCCGTCTGAGGGTCCTTCCCACAGGAGGACCACCAGGCTCCGCCGAGAGTTGAACGCGAGGCGCAGTTCGTTGGCGCTGAAGGCGTCCTCACCGAAGCACTCGTGCTCGAGCTCGGCGATGCGATCCTTGATCGTGCTCCACGAGCGGTTGCTCTCGCGACTCCACGACTCGACGCGGATCTCGCCCATGCCCTCGACCCTACGAGCCGGCCCCAGAGCCTTTCGCGGGCGGCAGCGTGAAGTAGAACGTCGTCCCCTTATCGACTTCGCTCTCCGCCCATACCCGACCACCGTGCCGGTGGACGATGCGCTGCACCGTGGCGAGGCCGATGCCGGTCCCCTCGAACTCCGCCCTGTTGTGAAGCCGTTGGAACGCACCGAAGAGCTTCTGCGCGTAGCGCATGTCGAACCCGACGCCGTCGTCCTTGACGAAGAACACTGCCTCGCCGTCCCGCGTCGTACCGCCGAAGCTGACATGCGCCGGGTCGCGGCTGCGCGTGAACTTCCACGAGTTGCCGAGCAGATTCGTCAGTGCGATGCGCAGCAGCCGTTCGTCACCCCGCGCTGGCAACGCGCCGTTGCTTTCGAATTCCACATTTCGGTGCGGCTCGCGCGCGCGCAGCTCTTCAACGACGGAGCGGGCCAGCTGCGTAAGGTCGACGGTCCCGGGATTCATTTCGTCGCGCGTCAGGCGCGAGAGCAGGAGCATGTCGTCGATGAGCGTCCCCATGTTGGTGGCCGCAGCGCGCACGCGGTCGAGATGTTTGCGGCCGTCATCGCCCAGCACCGCGCCCTTGTCCTCGAGCAGGATCTGGCTGAATCCGTCGATGCTCCGGAGCGGGGCGCGCAGGTCATGCGAGACGGAGTACGCGAACGCGCCGAGCTCTTCGTTCAGCGCGCGCAGCTCGGAGACGCTGCCCTCGAGCGCGCGGTTGAGGTCATGCACCTCTTCGAAGAGACGACGGTGCTCGAGCACGACGCCGGCCTGGTCCGCAAGCAGCTGCAGCAGCGCGAGATCGTCGTCGAAGAATGTCGAGCGCTTCGCCACGAGGATGGCGACGACGCCGAGATGACGCTGTCCGACACTGACAGGCGCCGCGAGCACGTAGCTCGGGCCGGACGTTCGATATTCCGGGGGTAGCTGCTTCTTGCCTGCGGCATCTTCGGTCGTTGCCGTCGCGCGTTGCTCGACGAACGCCTCGGACGTGAGCGATTCATCCAAACGCCGGTCGATCGGCTCGCCGTGTGTGCGCCAGAACCGCAGGACCTCCGTCTCGGGCTGCCAGATACCGAGTCCGGCTTCGCTCTCACCGGTCGCCGCGGCGATCTCCCGTGCCAACGCTGTGTTAACGAGTTCCGGTCCCGCCTCTCCCACAAGCCGACTCGTTCGGCGTACGAACGCGAAGACCTCAGGAGCCTGCCAGGCGCGCCGCAGCGGTCCCGGCGGGGCGAATCCGAGCAGATATGCGAGTGCCGAGCCGAGCGCGAGTGGGAGCAAGAGTGAACTGGCGCCGGGAACGACGACCGCGACGCCGGCACTGAAGATCGTGAGCGCCAGCAGCAACGTGCCCACCCCGATGAGCTGGAGTCGACGCCTGGTGACACCGTGCGCGCGCTGCGTTGCGCGAAGCACGGCGATGCCGGCGTAGAGCTCGAAGACGGTGAAGTAGAGGACAATCAGGAGGAGAAGCGGCTGTGGCATGGGCGTTGGAGCGACAACGAGACCGAGCGCGACGACGGCCCAAGCGACGGCGGCCGCCGGGACAACGAGACGCGGCAGGTCGGTGAAACCCTGGATGGCACGGAGCGTGAGCAGCGGCATCGCCAGGACAAGCGCACCAGAGATGAGGGACAGCGTCGGACTCTGGATGCCGAGGGCCGCTACGACCCATCCCTGCGTGATGGAGATGGCGGGCGCGCCGAAGAACAGCGCGATGTCGATGCTCTCACGGGTCGGTCGTCGGATCGCACGTACCAAGACCGCGACGAACACCAGGAGGAACGCAGCATTGGTGAGGAGCTGGAGCAGCTGGATCGCGGTCACGACGACACGACCCCACGCCAGACCTTGACCCAGGTAGCCATGTCCGCACCCTTCATCGGCCGGCCGATGTGATAACCCTGCGCGAAGTCGCACGACGCCGATCGGACACGCGCCCAGGCGAGCTCGTCTTCGACTCCCTCGGCCACGACCTCGAGACCCAGCGCGTGGCCCATATCGGCGGTCGCGCGCACGATCGACGCGCTGTTCTCGTCGGTCGTGATCCGCGATACGAAGGAGCGATCGATCTTCACCGCATGCACCGCGAGGCGGTGCAGGTACGCGAGCGACGAGTACCCCGTGCCAAAGTCGTCGATGGCTATCTTGACGCCCAGACCACGCAGCGCCGTGAGCCCGCGCATCGCGCCTTCGGCGTCGGCCATGATGTCCGTCTCCGTGATCTCGAAGCCAACGAGAGCGGGCGGAACACCGGCGCGTTCGATGAGGTCGTGTGCGAGCGCCGGCAACTCGGGGTCGTGCAGCGTTCGCATCGACAGGTTGACCGCGACGGACAGCTCAAGGCCCTCATCGCGCCAGCCACGCAGTTGACGCAGCGCCTCACGCAGGACCCAGACGGTCAGAGGTTTCGTGAGTCCGGCGCGCTCGGCGAGCGGGATGAACTCCATCGGCGATACGAGGCCACGCTGTGGGTGCTGCCAGCGGACCAGCGCCTCGACCCCGCGCATCTTCCGCGTCGCGAGCTCGACGATCGGCTGGAAGTGGAGCAGTAGCTCGTCGCGCTCGAAGGCATGCCGCAGCTCGGACATGAGCGCGAGGCGCTCGGGCGCGTACTCGTCGTGATCCTGGGCGTACGCCGCCCACCCGTGCCCGCGCTTCGCGATCTGCACCGCGACCTCGGCCCGCCGCAGGAGCGTGTCCGCGTCATCACCATCGCGCGGATGCGTCACGAGTCCAACGCTGACGCGGGTTTGGAGCGCTTGATCATCGATCCGCAGTGGCAGGACGAACGCCTCGTGGGCCGCGCGCGCGAGGCGAAGGGCAGCCGCCTCGTCCGCCACGGTCGCAAGGACCGCAAACTCGTCGCCCGTGACGCGTGCGATGACGGCAGCGTCCCCGATGGCCTCACGCAGCCGCGGACCGATGGCGCGCAGCAGAGCGTCTCCGAGTCGCGGGCCCAGAGAGCTGTTCAGATCCTTGAAGTGATCGATGTCGAGGTAGAGGACCGCAAGCCGGCCGTCTGGGGAGCCGGTGCCGGCGAGCTGGTCCCGAAGGGTGTCGCGGAAGAGCGCGCGGTTGGGCAGCTCGGTGAGGCTGTCGAAGTGCGCGAGTCGTTCGAGATCACGCGCGCGCGCGTCGGATTCGGTCTGCAGGCGCATGTTCTCGAGCGCCATCGCCACCAGCGCCGCGAACCGCCGCAGCAGGTCGACGTCGCGCGCGCTGAAGCGCCGATCGTCGGCAAGGAGCCCCAGCACGCCGATCGCGATCTGATTCCTCACGATCGGCACGGCGAGCGCGATGGGGCCGCCAAGGGCGATCTGCATCTCTTCCGGCGGCTCGCCTTCGGCGCGGATCTGCGCATCACCCGAGTGGAACGCCCGGCCCACGATCGACGAGGCGCTGGAGAACGAGCGGCCCTGGGCGTCGCGAAAGCGCCCGAGTGCCGCGACGAGCTCCATCCGATCGCCGGGCACTGGCATGAACAGCCCGGCGGCGGACATCGGGACAACGCGCTGCGCCGCGGCGAGGATCGCGGCGAGGCCGTCATGCATGAGCGCGCCTGCCGCGACGATGCGCGCGGCCTCGGTCAGCGCCTCGGCCTCGAGACGGTGCCGTTCGGACTCGTCGAAGAGACGTCCGACCTCGAGCGTTGGCGCGACTTCCGAGGCCAGCAGTGAGAGAAGCTGCCGCTGCTCCTCGGAGAACGTGCGTTGCGTGACGCTTATCACGACCACGCCGCCGATGGCACGGTCGCCGACGAGAAGCGGCGCGGCCATCGCACTCTTCACATAGGTGCGAGAAATGGCCGCGGCGCTCGGCCAGCGGGTGTAGTCGTCCACCACGACCAGCTCGTGCCGCAAGAACGCGCTCCCGATGGCGCCCTCGCCCGGGCGCAGCACGTACGCGCGCTGACCCTCCGGAATGCCTTCGATCGAGAGCGCGCGCAACAACTGTGATCCGGGATCCCACGCATACACCGCGCTCCCGTCCGCATGGGCAAATTCCCGCGCGTGCCGCGCCGCGAGCTCCGCCACTGCGCGAGGCTCCGGAAAGCCGCCGATGGCGCTCGCGACCTCGCGCAGCGCAGCGAAGGCGCGGTCCAACGATCGGCGTGCGGTGCGAGCGGCCGTCTGGCGGAGCTCGCGGTCGACGATCGCCGGCAGGCGCGCGAGCCGACCCTTTACGAGGTAGTCGTTCGCTCCCGCGCGCATCGCATCGACGGCGACGTCCTCGCCCATGGTGCCGGACACGATCACGAACGGAACGTCTGGATCTCGGCCGCGCACCATCTGGAGCGCGGCACCGGAACCGAACTCGGGCATGCTGTGGTCTGAGAACACGATGTCCCACGCTCCCTGCGCGAGAGCGCCGTCCAGGGAGTCGCTGTCGAACACGCGCTCGTACTTCACGTCATAGCCGGAGCGGCGCAGCTCGCGGGCGAGCAGCTCCGCATCATCGGCCGAGTCCTCGACGATGAGCGCCCGGAGCGGCGTGCTCAACGCGTCGGGGACGCCGGAGGCGGCTCGTTCAGGACGAGCCAGTACATCCCGAGCTCGCGCACTGACTCGACGAATCGCGCGAAGTCGACCGGCTTCCGGATGTAGCTGTTCGCGCGCAGCTCGTAGCCGCGAAGCAGGTCGGACTCCTCCTTGGAGGACGTCAGGATGACGACGGGAAGGAGCCTGGTTCGCGGGTCCTCTCGGATCTGGCGAAGCACCTCGAGGCCGTCCACCTTCGGGAGCTTCAGGTCGAGCAGGATCACCTGCGGGTCCGGATCCGAGCGGCCCTGGTGCTGGTCGCGCTTGAACAGCCAATCCAGCGCCTCGGCCCCGTCGCGGACCACTACGATCCGGTTACCGATGTTGTTCCTGGCGAACGCGCGCATGGTCAGAGCCTCGTCGTCAGGGTTGTCTTCGACGAGCAGGATGACCTTTGAGTCGTCCAGCACCGCTCACCGCCCACCGGCCGGGATTCCGCGAGGGGAAAAGGCTAGGTCGCTCGACCGTCTATCGAAAAGCCATACTTACGTATAGTTGAAGGTGTCCTCGAGTTCAGAACACGAGCGCCGCCGGGTCCGCGGCAGGCGCCTGACCGATCGGCAGACCGTGGTTTTGGCGCTCGTGGCCGAGGGTCTGGAGAACAAGGAGATCGGTCACCGGATCGGCCTTTCCGAGCAGGCGGTCAAAGAACACGTTTCGGCTCTGCTCCGCCGGCTAGCGGTCCGTAACCGCGCCGCCCTCGCCGAGATCGCCACCGAGCTGAAGATCGCGGGCACCACCGATCTCCGGCCGGAGTGGCTCTCCTACATCTATCAGCGGTCGCCGGTCATGTCGGCCGTCGTGCATGGCCCCGACCACGTCTTCGTGTCCGCCAACGACGCGTTCCGTCGAGCGGCGGGAGGCGGCGACATCATTGGTCGCGCCTTCATCGACGTCTTTCCCGCGAACCCACATGGATTACCCATCCTCGACGAAGTGCTCGCGACCGGTCTGCCGAAAGTGATCCATGAGATCCCCGGCCGCTGGCTCCGCTCCACAGAGATCGATGACGGGTATGCGGACGTGTCCTTGCAGCCACTACCCGGGCCGGAGACCGGCATCAGCATCGCGGTCGTCGACGTGACCGAGCAGGTTCGTCTACGAAAGAGCCTGGCCGAGCTTTCGCCAGAGCAGCTCGCGCTACTCGATCTCGTCCCGAGCGGCGTCGTCGTGCTCGATGCCCACGGCGCGGTGCTCAAGGTGAATCGCGCGGCGCAATCGCTGTTGGGCGCCGGTCCCTACAGCGATGTCAGCACGAAGACCGCGAAGCCCTACCGGCTCCGTGATGCGGTGACGGGGCGCGATCTTCCGCCCGTGGAGGTTGCGCTCACGCGCGCGCTCAAGGGCGAGCCGGTCCACGATCTGCGCATCCGGATGTTCCTCCCAGCGCTTGGTCGCGACGCCTCCGTGCGTATCGACGCAGAGCCAGTCTTGGCGGCCGAGGGCAGCGTGCGCGGCGTTATCGCGGCGATCAATGAGGTCCCGCAGGAGCCGCTCTCGGTCTGATCCGCGAGTGGGCAGCCGAGCAATCGCCACCACGCTTCCCGCTCGCGCTGTGGCCTGCGCGACCGTAAAGTGACTGGCCATGGAAGCGGTAACGGCGCAGCCGCCGAGCGACAAGCCCGCCTCGGCCGAGGGCATCTACGTGTACTGCATCATCGAGTCGGCCGAGCCCAGGTCGTTCGGAAAGATCGGAATCGGCGGCCGCAGCGACGAGGTCTACACGGTGCACTACGAAGATCTCGCCGCGGTCGTGAGCCGCAGTCCCCTGATGGTGTATGACCCCACCCGCGAGAACGCGCTCACACACGAGCACGTGAACGAGGTCGTGATGATCGACAACAGCTTCACGCCCGTTCCTATGAGCTTCGGAACCCTGTTCAAGACCGAGGAGGACACGCGGGAGTTCTTGAAAGACACGTACAAAGAGCTCCGCGACGTGCTCGGCAAGATGAAGGACAAGCTCGAGTTCGGTCTCAAAGTCAACTGGGACCGAGAGTCCGTGCTCACCGAGGTCGAGCGCGACTACGAAGAGATCCGTCGTCTCAAGGCCGAGATCGAGACGAACCAGCAGACGTCGACCTACTTCGCCCGGATGCAGCTCGGCCGCTTGGTGGAGCAGGCGCTCGCGGAAAAGTCTGAGGCGTACGTGCGCGAGATCTACGAGGCCCTGCAGAACTCGGTGATCGCGTCGCGCTCGAACAAGGTCATCGGGGACCGCATGATCATGAACGGCGCCTTCCTGGTCGCGCGCGACAAGGCCAGCCAGTTCGACAAGGCGGTCCAGGAGATCGGCAAGCGCTTCGAGGGCAAGCTCTCCTGGAAGTACACGGGCCCGTGGCCGCCGTACAACTTCGTCACGATCCGTTTGAAGCTGGAGCGGGGCGCCGGGTCCGGCACGTGATCCTCTTCAAGCTGCTGGCGCTGCCTCTGTCAGCGCCGGTCGCCGGCATCAAGTACTGCATGGAGAAGGTCCTCGAGGTCGCGGATCATCAGATGTGGGACGAGGACCCCGTTCGCGAGCAGCTGATCCTCGTCAACGAGGCGTACGAGGAGGGCCGGATGCCCGAAGCCGAGTTCCGCGAACGTGAGGCGGAGCTCCTCGGGCGCTTGCGCGAGATCCGGGAGCACAGGAGGGAGGTTGCGCGAGCGCAGCAATCGGCGCTGCCGGACGAGGGTGCGCGCGAGGTCGTCATCGAGCTGCCCGACGAGATGCGATGAGCCCGCTGCGCTACGTCTATGGCATCGCGCGGGCGAACGACGCCGCGCGTGTCGTCACCGCGGGTCTGACCGGCATCGACGAGAGACCCGTCGGCTGCGTGGTCGAGGGCAAGCTGCTCGCGGCGGCCAGTGACGTCGACGAGGCGGAGTTCAATGAGACCGCGCTCAACGAACACCTTCGCGATCTCGACTGGCTCGCCGTCCGCGCCGCGCAGCATCAGGCGGTGAATGGCCGCCTGCTCGAGCTCCTCGGCACGGTGCTGCCACTGTCCTTCGGCACGATCTACCGGGACGACGATCGCGTGCGAGAGATGCTGACCGAGCACGCGGAAGAACGGCGCGTGCAGCTCGAGTCGCTCGACGGCCACGCCGAGTGGGTGGTAACGGTCTCGCGCGATGCGAACGCTCCCGCGGATGATGCGGACGTTCGCGCACTGGACGAGAAGATCGCGGCGAGCCCGCCCGGCCGCGCGTTCCTCCTGGACAAGCAGCGTGGGACGACGCTGTCCCGCTCGGTCGAGCGGCACGACAGCGACGCGGCGTCCGCCGCACTCGCCATCCTCGAGGAGGTCGCCGTGCGCACGTACCAGGAACCCGTGGTGAGCGGCGGGACCGAGGCTGTCGCCTTACGCGCGTCGATCCTCGTGGCACGGGAGCGCGAGCCCGCGCTCGCGAAAGCCATCGCCGAGCTCGAGAGCCGGCTCCGCGCGGGAGGCTATCGAGTTCGCGCGAGCGGACCCTGGCCCGCGTACCGCTTCGGGAGCGTGTCGTGATGCGGGAGCCGGGGACCATGGATGTTCCGCTCGTCGAACTCGTCGACCGCCTGCTGAACCGTGGTGTCGTTCTCACCGGAGAGCTCACGATCTCCGTCGCCGGCGTCGACCTCATCTATCTCGGCCTGAGCGTGGTGTTGACGTCGGTCGAGACCATCCGCGGTGCCGGAGCCAAGATATGACGCTCCTACTCCGAGCGATCGTCGCGGCAGAGGACGCGACGATCGCCGCAGAGCTGGGTCTCGTGGTCGTGCCCGCGACAGGCGTCGCGGCGCTGGCGTCACCGTGGGAGATCGCCGGCGCGGCGGGTGAGGCGGATCTTCTCGATCACCATCGCGTCATCCAGGCGATATTCGGGCGCGTGCCCTGTCTGCCGGCGCGCTTCGGGAGCGTGTTCCCGGATCCGGATGCGCTCGGCGCGCGCCTCGCCCTGCGCGAGCGCGATCTCGCGACGCAGCTCGCGCGGCTCGGACATCGCTGCGAGCTCGCGATCACCTGCGCCTGGCGTGACAGTGGGAGGGTCGTTCCGGCCACGAGCGTTCCCGCTTCGACCGGGCGCGCCTACCTGGAGCGCGGGGTGGCTCGAGAGCGCACCCAAAAAGAGCGGCAGCGGCGCGCGGACGAGATCGTTGCCCGCCTTCTCGGAGAGCTGGCGGTCGAGCCAGCGTTCATCCGTCATCGGACTTGCCCTCGACCGGCAGTGGCCGTTTCAATGTCCGCCTTGGTGACGCGCGACGAGATCGACGAGATCAATTCGCGCCTCGAACGACTCGGCGCGCAGCTTCCTGACGTCACGACCGTCGTGCAGGGACCCTGGGCTCCATATACGTTCGCGGTGAGCGAATGACGTCATCCGGTTCATCGCAGGGGGAGAACCCCCTGCAACCCCCCCATGCCGGCGATCCGGAGAAACTCGAGCTCGAGCTCCGCGAGGAGATCGAGCGTCTGCGCGCGCTCCTTCCCGAGCGCATCGACCTCGATCCCGCCGACATCGAGCGCGGACTCGCCGGCCTGGTGCTGACACTCGTCGAGTTCCTTCGCCAGGTGCTGGAGCGACAGGCAATTCGGCGGATGGAGGGCGGATCGTTGAGCGACGATGAGGTGGAGCGGGTGGGGCTCGCGCTCATGCGGCTCGAGCAGAAGATCGGCGAGATCGCGAAGCAGTTCGGGCTCGACGAGGATGACATCCAGCTGCGGATCGGAGCCGCGTCATGAGCATGGGTCGGCTCCCTCCGGGGCAGCAGCACGAGTCCGCGACGCTCGTCGACCTGCTCGACCGCGTCCTCGACAAGGGCCTCGTCGTCGCCGGCGACGTGAGCATCTCGCTGGCGAACGTGGAGCTCCTGACCATCCGCATCCGGCTTCTCGTGTGCTCGATCGACAAGGCCGAGCAGATCGGCCTGAACTGGTGGCGGAGCGAGCCGGCCTTCGGCGGCAGGAAGACCGACGGGATCGGCACGGGCGACGTCGCGCGCCTCGAAGCGCGCATCGCCCAGCTCGAGCGACAGCTGAAGACAAAAGGGGGTTAGCAGATGGCGGTCGTAGAACGCAGTCCAGGCGGCTCGAGCCTCATCGATGTGCTCGACCGAATCCTGGACAAGGGCATCGTCATCGACGCTTGGGTCCGCGTGTCGCTCGTCGGTATCGACCTCATCACCGTCGAAGCGCGTGTGGTCGTCGCCTCCATCGACACCTACCTGCGGTACGCCGATGCGCTTGGGATTTCGCCACGCCAGGCGACCGGAACGCTGGGTACCGGCACCGGCTCCGCTGACGCCGCGACGAGCCGATCACGTACGACGCAGGAGCGGTAAGCCGCAAGGCCGAAGCCGAAGCGATGCGAGATCTGGCCGAGCGACAGCGGGAACAGGCGACCGGTCGTGACCCGCGCGAGACGCTCGAGCCGATGCTCGACGATCTCGTGCGCGGTCTGGGCTACGACAAGGCGGTCGTCCTCGTGTACGACGAATCGACCGCGTCGCTGCGCGGGCTCTTCGGCTGGAACGTCACGGACGATCAGGCGAAACGCCTCGCCGTGGGCGTGGCCGGTTCGGACAATCCGCTGGTCGTCGCGCTCCGGACGGGCACACCACAGCGCGTCGATCTCGACGACGGCGCGACGCTCGACGTGAACACCGGAGCGACACTGGCCGAGATGGGCATCGGCAGCTTCGTTGCGGCGCCGCTCCGCTCAGCGACCGGCGGCAGCGACGGACCACGGGCGGTCGTCCTTCTCGCGAGAAGGGACGGTGTCCGCGACGCGGATCTGGAGCGGCTCGTTCCGTTCGCGCGCCAGGCGAGCGCAGCGCTCACACGTGAGCAGGACGTGCAACTGCTGCAGCGCGCGAGCGAGTCCCACGCGGTCGAGAAGGAGTGGCTGTGGTGGATGGTCAACTCCGTCGCAGACCCGGTGCTCGTGACCGACCCGCAGAACGACATCCTTCATCTGAACCGCCGTGCGGAGCATCTGTTCCGCTCGAGCGACGAGGACTCCGCCGGCAAGCGGCGCGCGGTATGGATGAACAACTTCCTCTTCACCGCGGCCTTGTCGGCCTGGAACCTCGACACCGCGAGCCGCGCCACGAACCGCGAGGTCACGCTGGTCGACCCCGTTGAGGGCACCGAGCTGATCTACGAGGTGATCACGATGCTGGCGCTCAATCACCGGATCGGCGAGCGCGGCGTTGTCTCGGTCCTGAAGGACGTGACCGACATCCGCCACATGACCGAGGAGCTCGCACGCAGCGCGGAGCGCATCCAGACCGCCGACCTGCAGATACGTGCCGAGCGCGACCGGCTCGACCTCGTCCTCCGCAGCGTGCCGAACCCGATCATCGTGGTCGACACCGCCAACGAGATCCTCACGCTCAACGCCGCGGCCCAGCATCTCTTCGCGCCCACGCGCAGCAGTGGCCGCCACGATCAGCTCGCGCTCGCCAACGACGCACGTTTCACTTCGTTCCTGTCGCAGCTGCGCCTCGAGCCGTCGAGCACCAGGCGTGGTGAGGTGATGCTCACCGACCCCGACACCGAGGAGCATCTCGAGATGGAGGTGACCGCCGCCGACGTGCGCGGGCCGCACGGCTCCGTCGTCGCGACCGTCACCGCCATGCAAGACGTGGGTCGTTTGCGCGAGCTGGAGCGCCGACGCCTGGAGCAGGTGCTGTTCGACACCGAGAAGCTCGCTGCGACAGGCCGGCTGGCGGCATCCATCGCGCATGAGATCAACAACCCGCTCGAGGCGGTGCAGAACTCGCTCTATCTCCTGTCGCGTGCCGTCCCCGAGGAAGCGCCGGAGCGGTCCTTCCTCGACATCGCCACGCGCGAGACGCAGCGCATGTCGCGCATCCTCCGCCAGATGCTCGGCTTCTACCGCCCGACGACCTCGATGGGACCGACGGACGTGAACACGCTGGTCGTCGAGGCCGAGGCGCTGGTGACAAAGCGCCTGCGCGAGAACGGCGTGCGCATCGAGAAAGAGCTTCTGCCGGACCTGCCGCTCATCCGCGCCTCGGCCGATCAGTTGAAGCAGGTCCTCTTGAATCTGTTCCTCAACGCCACCGAGGCGATGCCGAAGGGCGGGCGCCTCATCGTGGCGACGCACACCGGTGGCGGCGAGCTGGATGCGCACTCGACCGAGGTCGTGCGCATCGACGTGCGCGACACGGGCACGGGGATCGGCGACGAGGCGGTCGCGCGTATCTTCGAGCCGTTCTTCTCGACGAAGATGGAGAAGGGCACCGGTCTCGGCCTCTGGGTCTCGCACGGCATCGTTCAGGCGCATGGCGGGACGCTGAAGGTGCGCAGCCGGGCTGGACAGGGGACGACCTTCACGATCACGCTTCCGATCGCGGGACCGGTGGACGATGGCGACCAGTAAGATCCTCGTCGTCGACGACGAGCAGAGCGTCGCGACGACGATCAAGGCCATCCTGCAGCTCGACGGCAACGAGGTCACCGCCGTCACGACCGGCAAGGAGGCCCTCGTTCAGCTGCGCGAGACGGAGTTCGACGTCGTGCTGACCGACCTGCGGCTCGACGACCTCGACGGGATCGAGATCCTCCGCGAGACGCAGAAGCTCTGGCCCGACACGGTGTCGATCATGCTCACCGGATATGCGTCGCTCGAATCGGCGGTGACCGCCCTCCGCAGCGGCGCGTACGACTACCTCATCAAGCCCTCGGATGTCGACGAGCTGCGCGCCACGATCGGGCGGGCACTCGAGCGGCGCAGGTTGCGTCAGCGCCTGGTCGAGCTGGAGCAGCTCGACAAGCTCAAGACGCAGTTCCTGTCGATGGCATCGCACGAGCTGCGCACGCCACTCACCGCAGTGAGCGGTTTCATGCAGATCGCGCGGCGCCGCATGTCGCGAATGGCGGGGGCGAACGACATTCCCACACCGTGGCGTGACGAGGCGCAGAAGTCAGACGAGACGCTGGAGATGGCGAACCGACAGGCAAAGAAGCTGGCACGCCTCATCGACGAGCTCCTCGACGTGTCCCGGCTGCAGCAGGGCCGGGTCGAGATGCGGCTCGCGGAGATCGACCTTGCCGACGTCGTCCGCGAGGTCGCGGAGCGCATGCGCCTGCTGAGCAAGGGCCACGAGATCGAGGCGCAGATCGAAGGAGCGGCCCCGATCGTGGCGGACCGCGATCGCATCGAGCAGGTCTTTGAAAATCTCGTGGGGAACGCGATCAAGTACTCG
>DATEZK010000342.1:0-2583 GCA_035255665.1 Candidatus Limnocylindria bacterium | reverse complement strand
CGCGCGTCAGCGGCGGAGGTCATGGGCAGCACCGCATCCTGCCGTCCCCAGACGACGAGCACGGGCCCCTGGTAGCGCGAGGCCTGTGCGACCCAGAAGTCGCGCACCGCGGGCTTCACGCCGCCGATGGTCACGCCGGATCGCAGGGCGTTCACGAACTCACCGAATGACGGATACCCGTACCTCTCCGCCTCGTCGTACAGCGTCTGCGGGATGCGACGCGGGTCATAGAAACAGGTGCGCAGCACGTTGCGTGCTTGTTCCGGCCTTCCGAGCGCCCGGGCGACCAGCGGGAAGCCGGGGAGCGTGCAAAGACGCAGGAACAGCGCGACCTCGGTACCGACGCCACCGCCGGCGATGAGCGCGAGGGAGCGGGTTCGCGCGGGTTGCGTTACGGCCGCGGTGTAGACGACCGCTCCGCCCATCGAGCTCCCGACGAGATGCGCGGAGGGCAGCCGGAGCTCGTCGAGAACGGCGTTGACGAAGCGCGGATAGAACGCGTCGTGCGGACCGAAGTGCTCGACATCGCCGGGCGCCTCGCTTTCGCCGAATCCCGGCAGATCGAATGCGATCGCGCGGCGTCCCGTTTGCGCGATAGGTTCCATCACCTCGCGGAAGTTCTCGGCCCACGCGCCGACGCCGTGGATCATCACGACCGGGTCGCCACGCGCGGCATCACCCTCTTCGAGGACGCGCGTGCGCAGACCCATGACATTCAGCGTCTTCGATCGGATCACGTCCATATACTGCGCCCGATGCTCTTCTACTACCTCTGCACGCTCGGTGAGGAGCGGTATCGCTCGGCCTATCCCACGGGTGCGCAGAGCAAGGACGCCGATGTCTACAAGTGGGTCACGATGCACTCGGGCTCGCCGGCGGTCTGCCAGCAAGAGCATCCCGCTGAGCATCGCTGGCGTCCCGACGAGGGCGGCGACGAGGAACGGGTCGTGCGCGGCTACTCCGTGCTGCAGTGGGACAAACAGGGATTCGATGTCGGCAAACCAAAGCCTGACGTCGGCGAGCGATTCGATTCGCCGTGGGGCCCATCAATAGTGGTCGAGCGCGCAGAGGATCCGGCGACCGGCACGTACCTCCTGCTGCGCCTCTTTCCCCACGGCTACAAGGGCAAGGCGTTCGAGATGGGAACCGATCGCAAGGACGTTCCGAAGGTGGTCGCGGGCAAGGTCTAGCGCGTCGCGCTCAGCTCTTCTCCGCGTTCGAGTGCGCCCGGTGCTGCTGGTGATGAAGGTGCGCGTGCTCGTCCTCTTTCTCCTTCGGCGGATAGAAGAGGGCAGCGACGTAGAAGCGCGACGGCGCCTGCGCGTACGACGAGAGGAGCAGATGCACGTCGTACTTCGCGAAGAGGGCCGTGCCCCACGTCTCTCGGAAGCGCGTCGCCCACTGCGGACCGTACCGCTCGCGGCTGAGCCGCGTCATCTCGTGGAGCTCCCAGTCCAGCACCGGTAGCTCGTGCGTCTCGACGCACTCGTCGCTCGCGCAGCGGAAGCGCAGCCGCAGCGGCAGGTGGAGCACGTCGCCGTCGGGCTCGGGGCGGATGAATCCGGCGGTGGCCGCGCGACCCTTGGCGAGGGCCTGCAACGCCTCGAGCGAAGAGTGGAGGTGCGGCCGCACGAACGGCCACCGCAGGCGCCACGCGTCCTTCGCATCGACGTACGCCGTGGCGGTCACTTCGCCGTCCACATTCACCGTCTCCGGCCGCACGTCGCGCTCGTCCTTCGTGGTGCGCGCGTGGATCCACGACCAGCGCAGCAGCGGCGGGTCGGTGTCATTGCCCTTCCACGGGAACGGCGTGAGCCGAAGCAAACGACCGCTCTCTCGATCGACGCCGATGACCGATGCGCGCTCCACTGGAAAGTCATTCGCCGCGATCGTCTTCGCGATGGCGAGCACGTCGTGTTCGGCTGTCGCGTCTTCCATCTTCGCTCCACTCACCTCGTCACAATAGGTGTGAATGCGCGAGGGCCTCGCACGCGAGTTCCCTGACGCGGTCCGCGCCGCCGCATGGACCCGCGGCCGCGTCGGCGGGCGACGTCCGGCGCTGTGGACCGAGCCTGTTCTATGGGCAACGATCTCGGGCATCGGCGCCGGCTTCCTCGTTTCGTTCTTCGCGCAGGCCTTGGTCGGGCTCGCTAGCGAGGCACTGCAGGCACTGCGAGGTCCCGCGCCGTTCACCCTCTTTCCAATGGTCAGGATCGCGGCGACCGCCGCCGCTGCAGCTGTCGCACTACGGGTCGGCGGCATCGCCGCGCTCGCGCTCTACCTCGCATACATCGCACTCGAGGCGGCGCTCCGCATACCGGGGGTGATGACGTTTTGCGAGCGATCGGGCGGCGCTGGGTTCGTGGTACTGGCGGGTCCGAATCAGTGCACGCCAGTAGGTTTCCTGATCTCGTTTTGGCCGCACGTCATTGCCATCGGCCTCGGCCTGGTCGTCGCGCGGGCGATCGCAGCACGCGGCGACGGGATCAACTCGCTGCTGCGAGTCGCCGGCGGCTACGCGGTCGCTCAGTTCGTCGTGGTCCAGGTGTGGGCCGCGGCCGTCGCGCAGACCGCGAGCCCGCT
>DATEZK010000341.1:0-2239 GCA_035255665.1 Candidatus Limnocylindria bacterium | reverse complement strand
AGCGCGCCGCGCACATCCGCTTCGAGCGACTCGGTCGTCTCCTTGAAGAAAGGATCCGGCGACGCCTCGCCGCGAGAGATGCGTCCGCCCTCGTCGAGCTCGACGAGAACGACGCGCTTCTCCGTGCGCACCGCGCGCGAGATCTGAAAGGGGACCTCGAGGTGGACGTCGACCGTCCGAACGGTGAACTTCACGACGTACTCGTCGTCGCGCCGCGACCGCGTGCGTCGATGAGCGCGCGGGCGAGACGGTCGGCGCCGGCGGTGCCCTCGAGGATCGGATCGGCGGTCGGCAGCTTCGTCTCCGCCGCCGCGCTCCGGACCCGAGAGAGAGGCATGTCCGGCGGGTCCCAGCTCAGGAGATCACCGGTGGTGTTGAGCGCGAGCGCCGCGACGCGCGCGGGCGGATAGCCCGGCGGCCGGCGCCACGCCGCCGCGTCCTCGTAGATCTTCACGAGCTCACGCAACGAGCGAACAGGAAGTCCGGTGTCGTCGTAGCCCTTCATCGTCGAGCGCATCGCGTTATGACACAGCACCATCAGGTCGGGCCCCGCACCGTGCAGCAGTCCGAGCGTGACACCGGAGAACCCCGGATGGGTGAGCGCCCCTTGGCCCTCCACGATCACCCAGTCCGCGTTCTCGGCCGCCGCGCACACCATTTGCTCCGTCGCGCCGGCGATGAAATCCGCCACGACCGCGTCGACCGAGATGCCCTCGCCGGCGATCGCGATCCCCGTCTGGCCGGTCGCGACGAAAGCCGCCTTCTCGCCCAAGCGGCGCAGCGCCGCGACGATCTCGAGCGACGCGGTCATCTTTCCGACGGCCGCATCGGAGCCGACGGTGAGCACGACGGTCACACCCTCGCGCGGCCGACGATGGCCGCCGATCGGCAGCTCGTCTGGGGGCTCACGCAGCTCGCGCACAGACGCCTTGCCGCGCTTCGCTGCCTCGGCGAGCTTCGGGTCGCTGAGGACGCGCTCGTGCAACCCGTTCCACACCGCCAGGCCGCGTTCGAGCGCGCGCGCGAGGAACGGCCGGTACTCGTCCGGGATCCGTCCGCCCGCCGCGGCCGTGCCGATGAGCAGGACGTCCGCCCCGCGCGCGATCGCCTCATCGACCGTGCCGACGACCGGCACACCGCGCCCGACGCCAACGTGATCCGCCGCGTCAGTACCCGCTCGCGTCGAATCGACGACGGCGACGATCTGATAGCGCGCGTAGCGCAGCACGCCGATCGCCGTCTTCGCGGTCATCCGAGTGAAGAGGCCCTCGGCCAGGATCGCGACGCGCGGCGTTCCGGTCACGCGCCGCCCAGGTCCCTGCCGTGTCGCAGGAATCGTCCGTGGCGATCCGGTGCCGTCTCCCCTGCCTCGAGCGCGATGCCGCCGTTGACGACGACGTAGTCGATGCCCTCGGGATAGCGGTGCGGATCCTCGTACGTCGCCGCGTCGGCAACACGCTGCGGGTCGAACACGACGAGGTCAGCCCACGCGCCGATCCGGACCTCGCCGCGATCCGCGAGCCGCAGATGTTTCGCCGTGAGCGACGTCATCTTGCGGACCGCGTCCTCGAGGGTCACGACGTTCTCGTCGCGCGCGTAGCGCCCCAGCACGCGTGGGAACGTCCCATACGAACGGGGATGCGGCTTGCCGAACGACAGCGGTCCATACGGTGCGTTCGCCGACGAGTCGCTCCCGATCGCGACGTAGGGCTTCGCCATCACATAGCGGACGTCGTCCTCATTCATCGAGTGGTGCACGATCTGGACGTCGCCGTCGTGCTCGACGAGAGCGTCGCACGTCCACTCGAGTGGATCCTTCCCCGCTTCGCGCGCGAGGTCGGCGACGGTGCGACCGCTGTACTCGGGCCGCCGCCGAGCACGCGCAATGACGATGCGGTCCCAGTTGCGGCCCGTCTCGGTGTCCTCGTCACGGATTCGCGCGCGCACCGCGGCATCTTTGAGCCGCTCGCACATCGCGAGGCGTCCGCCCTCGTGTGCCCAGTTCGGGATCGTCACGGCGAGCCCGGTCGACGAGGCGGTGTACGGGTACTGGTCGGCCTGGACATCGAGACCGGCTTCGCGCGCCGCCTCGATCTTGGCGGTCGATTCCTTCACGCGGCCCCAGTTCTTTTGGCCGGACGCCTTGTGGTGGGACAGCTGCACGCGGACCTGCGAACGCCGTCCGATCTCCAGGTTTTCCTCCACTGCCTCAAGAAGGCGCTCGCCTTCGTTGCGGATG
>DATEZK010000340.1:0-11347 GCA_035255665.1 Candidatus Limnocylindria bacterium | reverse complement strand
GAACGCGCGACCGTCTTCAGGGAGCGCTTCGCGACGGGGGTCCCGGAGGACGACATCGACGACGCGCCGGCGCGCCGCCTCGCGGCGGAGATCGCGGAGCGCGCGTTGACGCACCATGGACCACCGCTGCCGAAGCTCGATTCCCGCGTCCGTGTCGTGACGTTCGGATCGGCGCGTCAGTCGTTCGTCGAGGAGACCGCCGATCCGATCGGTGGTCTCGAGCGCGCGCTGCGCGCGCGGCTCGGCGATCGGCTCGCGTTCGGTCGCGATGGTCACCTGCCCGACGGCGACGGCACGGTCGTCGTCGTCACATCGAACGCGGCCTTCCAGCCAGACCAGGCCGCGCGGGCTCGCGAGCTGCTCGCGCAAGGCGGAGTGCTCTGCGCGATCCGAAGCCCCTACGACGGTGCGCTCGTGCCGAACGCGCCGGCACTCCTTACGTACAGCGACGTCCCACCGTCGCTCGAGGCGCTCGCGGCCGTCCTCGCCGGCGAGCGACAGGCCACGGGACGCGCGCCGGTCCGGATTTGAACCGGCGGGCATTTCTCGGCGCCGCCGCCGCAACGCTCGCCGCCTGCGCGGCGCCCACGCCGGAGCCGACACGCATCGCGAAGCTCATCGCGTCGCTCAGCATCGAACAGCGGGCCGGGCAGGCCATGGCCATCGCGTTCCATGGCTCGTCCGTGACGAGCGCGGCGGAAGAGATGATCCGCGCACGCGGGGTCGGCGGGATCGTGCTGCGGGCGGAGAATGCGCCGAACGCCACCGCGCTCGCGCGGATCTGCGCGGATCTGCAGCGCATCGCCGCCGAGGCGAAGATCCCGCCACTCTTCCTCGCGCTCGATCAAGAGGGTGGCTCGGTCGTCCGGGTCGCAAGCGGCATGACCGTGTTCACGAGCCAGATGGGGCTCGCGGCCACGCCCGATCCGGTCGCCGCGGTCCAGCGTGCCGCGACGATCACGGCTGGCGAGCTACGCGCGAATGGGGTGAACTGGAACTTCGCGCCGGTGGCCGACGTGAACAACGAGCCGCTCAATCCGATCATCGGGAACCGCTCGTACGGATCCGACCCGCAGCGCGTGTCCACGCTGGTCGCTGCCGCCGTACGCGCCTACGCGGCAGCCGGACTGCTGTGCTGCGCGAAGCACTTCCCGGGTCACGGTGCCGCGACGGTCGATTCCCACGTCGCCTTGCCGATCATCGACGTCGACCGCGCGCGCCTGGATCGGGTCGAGCTACCGCCGTTCCGCGCGGCGATCGCCGCCGGCGTGCCGGCGATCATGCTCGCGCACCTGATCGTGCCGGCGCTCGATCCGACGCCGTCGCTGCCCGCGTCGCTGTCGCGGCGCATCACGACCGACCTGTTGCGGCGCGAGCTCGGTTTCGCGGGACTCGCCGTGACCGATGACCTCGAGATGGGCGCCCTCGCGTCGATCGGCGAGGCGGCCGCGGGAGAGCGCGCGATCGAGGCCGGGGCCGACTTCGTGCTGTTCCGATTCGACGAGGCTGCGCAGCGGGACGGTCATCGCCTCATCTCGGTCGCGATCCGGAACGGTTCGCTCCAGAACTTCGACGTGACGGTCAACCGACTGCTCGACGCGAAGCTGCGCTACGGCATCCTCGACCAGCCGAGCGTTCCCGCGCCGGATCTTGCCGCGAATGCCGCGGCGGCTCTCGACATCGCGCGCTCGAGCATCACGCTGCTGCACAACGACGGGCGGGTCCTGCCGCTGCGCGGCCGCGTCTACGTGGTCGCGACGACGACGGCCGACCTCACGCCGCTGCCCGGTGACAGCGACCTCGCGACAGAGCTCGAGCGCTCCCGCGCCGACGTCATGGGCCGGAAATTCGGGACGACCATCAGCGACTCGGTCATCACCAACGTGCTGGATGAGGCGAAGTCCGCCGACGTCGTGGTCGTCGGCGTGGCCGACATCGGCATCAACAACGACCAGCTGAAGCTCGTGTCGCGTCTTGCGGCCGCGAAGCCGACCGTGCTGGTCTCACTGCGCGGGCCGTACGACGTAAGCATCGCGCCGAACGTCGCCGCCTGCGTCTGCGGGTACGACGGCAGGGTGCCGACGCTGCGCGGGCTGATCGAAGTACTCAACGGAACGCGCAAGCCGGTCGGATCGCTGCCGGTGACCGTGAGCTCCCGCTTCCCGATCGGCAGCGGGCTGCGCGACTTCACGTGACCGGTCTCGCGGCGCCCGCTCGCCCCATCGTCGCGACGGCGATCGGCTCGCTCTACACAGCGTGCGTCGTGCGCGTCGAGCGCCGCGGCGAGGTCGATGAGTTCGCCGTCGGGTCACTCTGCCCCGATCCACGCGCCGGGCCGGACGCTCCGTGCACCGTGGATGCGCTCTTCGACCTCGCGTCGTTGACGAAGCTCGCCACCACCGCACTGGTCCTGTCGTTCGTCAAGGACAGGGTCATCACACTCGAGACTCCCTTTCGCGAGCTCGTCCCCGATTTCCGCGGCGGTCGGAAGGACGACGTCACGCTGAGGCACGTGCTGACGCACACCGCCGGCCTCAAGTGGTGGCTCCCGCTGTGGAAGGAGACGCAGTCCCGGGAGGAAGCGTTCTGGCGCGCCGCGCAGGAGCCGCTCGCACAGGACCTCGGCACTTTCACCTACAGCGACCTCGGCTACATCCTGTTCACGCAGGCGCTGGCCACCATCGGTGGTGCGCCGTTCGGGGAGCTGATGCGCGAGCGGGTCCTCGCGCCCGTCGACGCACTCGACGCGGACTTCGGCCCACGTCTCTCCGAGCGCTGCGTCGCGACGGAGGAGGACACCGAGTGGCGGATGCGACGGCTCCGCGGCGAGGTCCACGACGAGAACGCGTTCGCGTTCACGGGGACGGCGGGACACGCGGGCCTCTTCGGGACGGCCGCCGATGTGGCGGCGATCGCACGGATCTTTCGCGACGGCGCCGTCATCGGCAACGATCTGGCCGCGCTCGCGCGGACGGAGCACGTCAAAGAGAAGAACGTGCGGCGCGGGATCGGTCTCGTGCTCCGCGCGCCGGACGGTCCGATGGTCGGCCGCCATTTCGGCGTCGACGCCTACGGGCACACCGGCTTCACCGGTACGTCGCTCTGGATCGATCCGCAGCTCGACCTGACGGTCGTCCTGCTCACCAACCGCGTCTATTTCGGCCGCGGGAACGACGACGAGCTCTACCGCTTCCGCATCGCGGTGCACGAAGCGGTCTCGGCGCCGTTCGCATGAGAATCGACGGATGATCGCCGTCGGGATGATGTCCGGCACGTCGGGAGATGGGATGAACCTGGCCGCGATCGAGATCGAGCCTGGCCCGCGGCCCGAGGTGCGTGTCATCGCGACCGCCGAGCATCCGTATCCGTCCGCGATACGCGACGCCGTGCTGCGCGCTGGAGCGGACGTCCCGTTCGCCCTCTCCGACATCGCGCGACTGCATGCGTCTCTCGGGGAGGCGTATGCGAAGGCGGCCTCCGACTTCATCGCGGGCCTCCCCGCGCGCCCGGACGTCATCGCCCTGCACGGGCAGACGGTCGCGCACCTCCCGGCAGAGCACACGACCCTCCAGCTCGGCGACGCATCGCGCGTCGCGCGCGCGACGGGCGTGACGACGGTCGATGACTTCCGGAGCGCCGACATGGCCGCCGGCGGTGAGGGCGCGCCGCTCGTCCCGTTTGGTGACCACGTCCTCTTCGCCGCGCGTGCGCCGATCGCCGTGCTCAACCTCGGCGGCATCGCAAACCTCACCCTCATCCCGACGGCGTCGAGCGATGACGTGATCGCGTTCGACACAGGTCCGGCGAACATGCCGAGCGACGCGATCATCGCGCCGTCCGGCGAATCCTTCGACCGCGACGGCCGCCGCGCGCGAGCCGGGCGCGTGAATGAGGGGGCACTCAAAGAGGCGCTGGCGCATCCCTATTTCGCGCGACGCGCGCCCAAGAGCACCGGGCGCGAGGAGTTCGGAAAGCCGTTCGCCACGCGCCTTGCGGATCGCGTCACGGCCGACGGCGGGTCGCTCGACGACGCGCTCGCCACCGCGCTCGCGGTCACGACGCGCAGCATCGCCGAGTCGCTCGCGCGAGAGACGCCGCACGGCACGACGTGGAGAATGCTCGCGGTCGCCGGCGGCGGCGCCCGGAACGCCGCGCTGATGGAATCGCTCGTCCGCGCCGTCGCGCCGCTGCGCGTCGTGAAGACCGACGAGCTGGGCATCCCGTCGAACGCCCGCGAGGCCATCGGCTTCGCGATCATGGGCGCGTACCGACTGCGCGACCTGCCCAACGTCCTTCCGAGCGCGACCGGAGCGCGCCAGGCGGTGCGCGGCGGCTCGGTGCATCTGCCTTGAACGGGATCGTCGTGGGCATCGACGCCGGGGCGTCGAAGACGCGCGCGTTCGCGGTGGACCAGGCCGGCACCGTCGTGGGCCGGGGCGCGGGCGGCGGCGGCAATCTGCTCACCTCGCCCGACCCGCAGGGCGCGATCGCGGCGGCCCTCGCGGAGGCGCTCGGCGGGCGCGCGGCCGACGCGGTCGTGCTCTCGTGCGCGGGCGGCGATCGCGAGACGGAACGCACGCGCGGCCGCGAGATCCTCACGCAGCTCGCGCCACCCGGGGCGAAGCTGCTCGTGACGCACGACGCGATCGCCGCGCTGTATGCCGGGAATCCGACGGGCTGCGGTGTCGTCCTCATCGCCGGAACGGGCTCGATCGCGTACGGCCGCAACGAGGAGGGCGAAGAGGATCGCGCCGGCGGGTGGGGTTACCTCATCGGCGACGAGGGATCGGCCGTCTGGTGCGGTCTCGAAGCGCTGCGAGCGATCTCGCACGCGGTCGATGGCCGCGGCGCGCCGACGCGCATGACCGCGCTCCTGTTCCAGCAGCTTGGCGTCGGTCAGTTCAGCGACGTGCTGCCGCAGATCTACGGCCGCCCGCATCCCGCGCCGGCGATCGGGGCCGCGACGCGCGCCCTCGCGAGCGCATCGGCCGAGGGCGACGCGATGGCCAACGCGATCCTGCAGCGAGGCGCGAACGCTCTCGCGCGCGCGGCGACCGTCGTCGCGCTGACACTCGGGCTTGCCGCCGGGCCGGTGTATCTCGCGGGCGGCGCGTTCGAGAACCTGCCGCTCCTCCAGCGCCTCGTGCAGCTCGACCTCCTCGGACTCTTACCGCAGGCCGCGGTGGAGCCGGTGCGCGAAGAGCCGGCGATGGGCGCGGCACGTCTCGCGGCCGCGCTGGCGTGGGGCGCAACGTGAGCGAACGGCAGCCCACCGAGAGCCGCAACCCGAAGGCGCGCGGGCTCGAGTCCTTCACCACGCGTCAGATCCTCGAGCTGATGAACGACGAGGACGCGATCGTTCCGACTGCGGTGCGTGCAGCGCTCCCCGCGATCGAGAAGGCAGTCGATGCGATCGTCGACGCGATCGCGAAGGGTGGGCACGTTCTGTACGTCGGCGCGGGGACCAGCGGACGGCTCGGAGTTCTCGATGCCAGCGAAGCGCCGCCCACGTTCGGCGTGGCGTCGGACATGTTCCACGGGATCATCGCCGGCGGAGACACCGCGCTCCGCTCGTCGATCGAGGGAGCTGAGGACGAAGACGCGGCCGGCCGGCGCGATGTCGCGCAAGTCCTGGCGCGCGACGATGTGATCGTCGGCATCTCGGCGAGTGGTCGTGCGCCGTACGTCATCGGCGGTCTGGAGGCCGGAGAGAACGTGGCGTCGGCCACGGTCGGCCTCACCTGCAACGCGGATTCGCCGCTCGCCCGCGCCGCGGATATCCCGATCGTCGTCGACGTCGGTCCGGAGGTCCTCGCCGGATCGAGCCGCCTCAAGGCCGGCACCGCGACGAAGCTCGTGCTCAACATGCTCTCGACGGCGGCGATGATCCGGTCAGGACGGACGCGCGGCGATCTCATGGTCGACCTGCGCCCGACCAACGCGAAGCTGAAGGAGCGCGCGATCCGGATGGTGCGAGACGAGGCACACGTCAGCGAGGGCGAGGCGCGGGCGCGTCTCGAAGCCGCGGACTGGAGCGTCCGCAAAGCGCTCGAGCGATGAAGGTCATCGTCAACGCGGACGACTTCGGCTACAGCGAGCGCATCTCCGCCGGCGTCCTGCGTGCGCACCGCGACGGGATCGTGACCGCGACGACGTTCATGACGAACGCGCCACACACGGACGGTGCCGCGAGGCTGGCGCGCGCCACGCCGTCACTCGACGTGGGCGTGCACCTCGTTGTGAGCTATGGTCGGCCACTTGCCGGCGTCGGGCGCGTGCGATCGCTCGTCGATACGGAGGGGCGGTTCTTTCGGCCGAAGGAGCTCCTGTCGCGCGATATCGATCGCGAGGAGGCGCTCACCGAGTACCGCGCGCAATACGACAAGGCGCGCGACCTTCTTGGGCGCGACCCGACGCATGTCGACACGCATCACTGGGTGCACGACCACCCCGCGCTCGAGTGGGCCATCGGCGAGCTCGCCCGCGAGACCGGGGCGGCCGCGCGCATCCACTCCGACGAGCAGCGCGATCGACTCCGTGCTCGTGGCGTGCGCACCCCGGACCATTTCGCGCGCGATTTCCAGGGCGAAGGAAAAGTTGGCGTCCCGCAGCTGCTGGATCTGCTCGAGCGGCTCGCGAAGCGGAAGGACATCAACGAGCTGATGTGCCATCCGGGAGAGGCCGACGAAGACCTGGTGAAGAGGTCGGCCTACGCGCGCGAGCGCCCGACGGAGCTCGCGACGCTCACGGACCCGCGCGTGCGGGCCGCGGTGAAGGATCTCGGCATCACGCTTGCGACGTTCGCCGACGTATGAGGAAAGCGCTATGGGTCGTGCGCGACCGCATCACGAACGCGCACGCGATCGACGAGCTGCTCGCGGACGCGACGACGCGCGGCATCTTCGACCTCGTCGTGCAGGTCCGCGGCCGCGGCGACGCGTACTACCGCTCCAAGCTCGAGCCGCAGGCGCTCGCACTCGCCGGCACAGACCTGGATCCGCTCGACCATCTCACCCGTTTCGGGGCGACCGTCGGCGTGCGCATCCACGCCTGGGGCAACGTCTTCTTCGTGTGGTCCGACAAGGACGGCGCGATGCCGAGTTCGCCGGCACACCTCGTGAATCGGCACCCGGATTGGCTGCTGCGCCCGGGTGGCGTGAAGTACCTCGACCCCGTCGGGGGCTCCGATTGGGAGGGCGTGTACACCGATCCGGCGAATGCCGCGGCCCGGGAGCACACTCTCGACGTCTTCACCGACTTCGTGTCGCGCTATCCGGTCGAAGGCTTTCACTACGACTACGTCCGGTATCCACAGGTCACCTACGCGGCGAGCCCGGACGATCACGAACACGTCACGACGCTGGTCCGCGAGGGTGCAAAGCGTCTGCGGCGCGCGCGTCCCGGCGTTGTGATCTCAGCGGCGGTGTTCCCGGACCCGGATGTCGCGCGTGATCGCGTACTGCAGCACTGGCCCGAGTGGGCAGCGGAGGGTCTGGTCGATCTCCTGTGCCCGATGGCGTACCGCCGCGACACCGCGGAGGTCGAGCGAGTGCTCTCGCGCGCGCGCGAAGCCGCGCCGCGGACCGAGATGTGGGGTGGCTTGATGGCATACAAGGGAGAGCAGGAGCTACTTCGCGATCAGGTGCGCGCCGCGTCGCGCGCGGGCTGCGAGGGAGCGATCCTCTTCGCGTACGACCCCGATTCACGCGAACTTCTGGACGTTTTCGCCGAGGCCTAGCGGCGGGGGTACTCTTTCTGCCCCGTGCCGAACGAACCGACACCAACACCGGTCGCAGCGACGCCTCCTGAGGAGCCGCGCCGTCCCGATCCACTCGCCGCGGCGGTGGCGGAGGGTGTCGTCAAGCTGCGACGCGAGGCGGGTCTCTCCGAACGCGCCGCGGCGCGAAAGCTCGGCACGTCGCAGACGCAGCTTCGTCGCATGGAGGATCCGCGCTACCTGCCATCGCTCCGCTCACTGCAGCGCGTCGCGCTCGCGTACGGCTACACCCTGAGCGTCGCGTTCGAGCGCGAGGACGCCGCGGCCAAGCGCGCGGCGCCGGCCAAGGAGCCAAAGCCGAAGCGGGCCGCAGCGCCACGAGCGTCTAGAGGGTCCGCGTCACCTTCGAAAGGCCGGCGGGCTTCTCCGGGTCGCGGCCGTGCCGCCGCGCGACGTGCGCCGCGACGTGCTGCGCAGCGACGACGAGCACGATCGGGCTGAGCAGCTCGCCCACCCGCCGCCGGAGCAAGACCGCGTCGTCCACCTTCGCCGCCAGCGCCTCATCGTCCGTGATCGCGTAGACCCGTGCGCCGCGGCGGCGCATCGTCGCCGCCAGCGAGCGCGTCTCCCGCTCGGTCGCGCCGCGCGCCGCGATGAGCAGCACGGGCGTGCCGCGCTCCAGCAGCGCGCGCGGACCGTGCGCGAAGTCCGCGCTCGAGTACGGCTCGGCCCAGACGCGCGCCAGCTCCTTGATCTTGAGGGCCGCTTCGAGAGCGGCGGCGTAGCCGTACCCGCGACCGAGGACGACCAGCGCGCGCGCGGAGCCGATCTTGCGCGCGATGCGCGTGCCATCGGGCTCGCTGTCGACCGCCTCGCGCATCGCGTCCGGCAGCTCGGTGAAGTCGAGCGGCCGGCCCGCCGCCGCTCCCGCGAGCATCGCGAGCGCGACGCACGAGGTCGTGTACGTCTTCGTCGCCGCGATCGCGCGCTCCGGTCCGCAGCGAAGCTCGAAGACGTGTTCGGCCGCGCGACCTAGCGCCGATGACGCGCGGTTCGTTATTGCGATCGTCAGCGCGCCATCGCCACGCGCGGCCGCGATGACCGCAGAGACGTCCGGCGCGGCGCCCGACTGCGAGATGCCGATTACCGCGCCACCGGCGTAGCGCGGCGGCGTCCCGTACCGCGTCACCAGCGACGGCGCCGCTGAAGCGGTGACGATCCGCGCGAGGCCCTCGAAGAGGTACTTGCCGTACGTGGCCGCGTTGTCCGAGGAGCCGCGCGCGGCAACGGTCAGGTGCTTCGCGCGAGAGAGGAGCGCGCCGAGACGCTTCGCGTCCGCGGCACCTTCCTGGAGGAGGCGCGCCGCCGCTGCGGGCTGCTCCGCGATCTCCGAACGAAGGGACATCGTGGGGATGATGCACGCGCGCGCGCCGGTACGAGAGGGGCAGGACGACCGGCCTACTTGTGGCTGCCTCCGGCGGCGACCAGCATCGCGCGCCTAGGGACGGAAAGGACGAAATGGGGGGACTCCGCACGGCGTTCGCCGCGCTCGCCGGTCACGGCACACGGGCCCGCCTCGCCGAGCGCGCTGCCGCGTATCTCGGTGAGCGTCTGTCCACCGACTACGTCGTGCTGGCGCGCTACGCGCCGCGCGATGTCAGCTCCGATGTCGTTCCGCTCGTCGTCCTCGGTCCGCACGGCGTGCTCGTCGTCGAACCGCGGGATGAAGAGGGCGCCCTGGTCTGCTACCAGGACCACTGGTACCGGCGGACCGGCCCGGGCGTGTCGCATCCGCTGTCCGACTCGCCGTCGAAGCGCGCGCACGCCAACGCGGCGCGCGTGAAGGGCGATCTCGCGAGCGGCGGATTCATCTACACACCCGTTGAGGGCGTCGTGGTCCTTACGCGCGGGCAGCCCGACGACGTCGGCAGCTCGTGCGTTCCGGTGATCGCTGGGATGGACGGACTCGTGCGCCATCTCGAATCGCACACGCGGCACGACAGCTCGACCGCGCACACCGAGGCGCTCGTCGGCGCACTCTCAGGACCGATCCGGCTCGTCACGACCTAGGCCCGCGAACAGATCCCTCTCGAGCGGCGGTCCACCCGGCTCCGGGAACTCGCGGATGAACGTCTCCTCGTTGAAGATCTCGGGCAGATCCGCGCGCGCTTTCGCCCACATCACGAGGTCGGGCTTCTGGGTCTGGTGCGCCTCCATCGCGTGGACCTTCGCGTCGAGCACGCCGTGCACATCGATGACCGCGCCGAGGCGATCGCGCGTCCAGCGCTGCGGCTTCACGGCAAGCGTCGCGATGTACTGCGCGAACGAGGGCATCAGCGACGACAGCCGATCGATGAGGTCGGCCGAGGCCACGAAGCGGTAACAACGTTTCGCGTGCCAGTGGGCTCCGAGCTCGGGCTCGTACCGTTGGATGCCGGCCAGCTCGATGCCCTTGAGCGCGCGCTCGCCGGCGGCGATGTGATCGGGATGCCCGTAGCCGCCGTCCGGTCCCCAGATGATCACGACCTCGGGTCGCACGCGCCGCAGCCAGCGCACGATGTCGCGGACGACCCATTCCTCATTCACGGCGGCGAGGCCGCCGTCCGGGTAGCGAAGACATGTGACGCTCGTAGCACCCATGCGACGGCCCGCCTCCGCGAGCTCGCGGGCGCGCGTGGGGCCGACCAGCTCGCGGGGAACGATCGCGTCGTCGACGCCGGCCCAGCCCTTCTCGCCCTCAGTGAGGCAGAGGCTGTGGACCTCGATCCCCTCCTTCGCGTATCGGATGAGCGTTCCACCGGTACCGAAAGTCTCGTCATCCGGATGCGCGAGGATGGTCGCGAGCTTGAGCGGCATCGGGCGACGATACCCGACGGTACCGCTGCGCTCCCACGTATCCTCGCGTAGTGAGCGGAACCGCGCGGATCGTCGTCGTCGAGGACGACGCGTCTGTCGCGCAACTGGTCACGCTGTACCTGCGAAACGCTGGGTACATCGTCGAGCACGCGGCCACCGGCGCGCGGGCGCGCGTGCTATTCGACGAGGTGAAGCCCGCGCTGGTGGTGCTCGACCTCGGACTGCCGGATGCGGACGGCATCGACCTCTTTAACGAGCTGCGTGGCCGCGCGGACACGCCCGTGATCGCCCTTACCGCACGCGCGGAGGACGCGCAGCGGATCGCGGGTCTCGACGCGGGCATGGATGACTACCTCGCGAAACCGTTCAATCCGAAGGAGCTCGTCTCTCGCGTGCGCGCGATCCTGCGCCGCGCGTCGGGTATGCCCGGCGGTGGACGAGTGCTGCGCGTCGGCAATCTCAGCGTCGATCCCGCGCGACACGAGGTACTCGTCGGCGACCGCGCCGTCGCGCTGCGGGCCAAGGAGTTCGAACTGCTCGAGGCCTTCTGCCGACAGCCGGGCATGGTCCTGACACGGGACAAGCTGCTCGAGGACGTCTGGGGTTTCGCATACCCCGGCGAGACGCGCACGGTGGACGTGCACGTGAAGCAGCTGAGAGACAAGCTCGCCGGCGCCAACGCGAAGATCGAGACGGTGTGGGGCGTCGGATACAAGATCGTGGCGCCTTCCACCTGATGCTCGGAACTGTCGCGGGCCGGCTGTTCCTTTCGTA
>DATEZK010000339.1:0-2062 GCA_035255665.1 Candidatus Limnocylindria bacterium | reverse complement strand
TGCGTCGCGAAGCGCATCGGACGATGGGACATCGTCCCACTCTATGGCGGATGGCGGGATACGGTTCACGAGGCGGGAACCGCAAGAGCCGCGCGGTGGTATAGCCGATACATGCGGAGTGGATCGGTGCCGCTTGCCCTGGTCGCGATGCTCGCGGCGATAGCGGCCTGCGCGCCGGCGCAAACGGTGCGGTCGTCGACCGCGCCGCCGACCTTCACCCCTCCACCCACCTGCACCCCGACGCGAGCGGAGGCGGCGACCAACTACAAGGCGGATGCGCCCGTGCGGAACCAGATCGGCGCGGGCGGCTACCGCATCGAGGGCATCGTCATGCGCCTCGACTGCACGCCCGTGCCCGACGCGCGGATCGAGTTCTGGCACGTGAATCCCGACGGCGTTTACGACGACGACCACCGCGCGACGGTCATCGCCGACGAGCGCGGTCGCTATCGCCTCGACACGACGCGTCCGGTCGCGTACGGCGGCGGCCGCGCGCACGTGCATCTGCGCGTGAGCCGGCCCGGCAAGTCGCTCGTCGGGGTCCACTTCCCAGAGGGAGCCCCGGTCGACCGCGTCGACCTCGTCTTCGACGACTAGTGCGGGTACTTATCGCGTGCGCCGTCGCGCTGGTCGTCGGCTGCGGCGGTCCCGCCAGCCCGGCCGCGACCGCGCCGGCGTCCAACGCAGCGTCGGCATCACCAACGACCGCAGCGCTCGCGGGTCTGGTGTTCGATGTGCCGGACTTCTCCGGCAAGGCGACGATCCGCATCCGCGAGCAGCTCTTCGAGTGGCCCGCACCCGCCGACGCCGTGCTCACCACGGATGGGATCACCGGCGCGTTCGGACTACGCGACGACGGCACGTTCGCCGAGGGCTCGCTGCTGCGCGTGCCCCTGGTAACGCTCAAGAGCGACGACGATCGCCGCGCCGACGCGGCGCGCGAGACGATGAACGCCGACCGCTTCCGCGACGCGACGCTGAAACCGGTCCGCGCGACCGGCCTCACGCTCCCGCTGCCCGCCAGCGGATCGTTCACTTTCACGCTCGAGAGCCTCATGACCGTCAACAACTTCGAGCGCGAAGTGCGCTGGAACGTCACGGCCGACAGGAAAGGAAACGACCTGAACGTCAAAGCGACCACGGCGTTCAAGTTCGGTCTCTTCGGGATGGAGCCGCCGCGCCGCGGCCCGGTGCTCTCGATCGTGGACGAGATCAGGATGGAGATCGAGCTCGCCGCAAAGGCGCGCAGCTAGCGCCCGTCGGGATTGGCCGGCGCGCAAAGAGAACCGCGCCACTGCGCGCTGTTACGTACTCCACACGCCGTCTCGGTCGGCTCCAGCCTGCGCTGGTAGAGTCCGATGGTGACAGGTAAGAAGAGGGTCGTGGTCCTCGACAACGACCGTGACGTCGCCGAGGTGATCCAGACGATCCTCATCGACGAAGGATTCTCGGTCTCGTGCCTTTATGGACCAGACGAAGAGACCGTGAAGCTCGCGATCAAGGAGCTCGCGCCCGACTGCGTGATCCTTGACGGTGGCGGGCCCCAAGCTGCGAACCCATGGACCCTCGCGCAGTTCATGGCTGCACACGAGCCGGCGATCCCGACGGTCCTGCTCACCGGGAGCAACGAGAACCGGGAGGAGGCGATGCTAGGCGAGAGCGAGCGCTCGCGGACCTCCTCGGTGACCGCGACCGTCTCCAAACCCTTCGACATCGACCGGCTCGTCAGTGCGGTGAGGAACGCGATGGGCGCGACAACGCCGTCCCCGGTCTCTCGGAAAGTCGCCACCGGCGAGACGACGCGTCTCATAGAGCGCCTACGCTCGGCAGGGGCGCACGACATTCGCACTTCGAACGCCGGTCGGGAGTGGGTCACTTTTCGCGCAAAGCGGAACGGGGATCTGTTCAAGATCTACCGCTGGCAAACGGCCGGTGCCTACTTCATCGGCCGCTACGCCGCGGACGGCAAACAGCTCCAGCCGCTCGGCCAGCTGTCCGACGCGCACGCGACCATCGTGTACTGCGAGCGCCTCATCGAGCGGGCTCGCGCGGAGCCTTAGAG
>DATEZK010000338.1:0-3245 GCA_035255665.1 Candidatus Limnocylindria bacterium | reverse complement strand
GGTCGGGCACCCCGCGAAGCGTACGGGCGGAGCGGGCTAAGCGGGCGCCTGGACCTCACGCAGCAGGATCTCGAGCTCGTCCACGGCGCGACCGAGTCGCATCACCAGAGACTTCGCGCCCTCGCCGTTCGCTCCCTCGCGAAGCTCGCCCATCGTTTCGAGCCGCGCGAGTTCCGCGACGGCTCGCCGCAGCCGCGCGACCGAGAGCGATGTCGGCAGGTTGCGGCGCAGGAGAACGACCCGCTCTTCCAGACGTTCGAGCCGCCGCCGAAGCTCTCCTTCGAGATCTTCGGGTGGCAGGTCGTCGAGACGCTTCGCGTCGGTCTGAAGCGAGGCGAGGTCGCGCTGCACCAGCTGCGCCGCCTTCTCGAGCGAGTACCCCTTGGCCAGCGCCTGCCGGATCCGGATGACCTTCTCCATCGCGTAGACGTCGTAGTCGTGCTCGCCGTCGGTCGAGGGTTTGACCAAGCCCTTCTTGGTCCAGTAGATGAGCTGCCGCGGAGTGACGTTGCAAACACGCGCGGCTTCCGCCGCGGACAGACGCAGCCGCGACAGGACCTCACCGTCGTTGGCGATGAGCACGCGGGTGAGGACGTCACGGACCTCGGCTTCTGCCACGGACGCAGATTCTTCGGCGCGCGGTGAAGCGTGTCAAGAACCGAGACAGATGGCACGCGGCGCCCCACGGCGCCTGGGTCAGCCCTTCGCGCGCGACGGCGCCTTGAGCGCCTGCTTGTACGCGACCTTCACGGTCGCGTGGAACCGGCTCATCCTGCCGCGCTCCCACTCCGCCCAGAGGCGCGAGACCTCGACCCCGATGGGAGTCTTCACGTCGCTGGCCTTCACCGCCGCGGTGACGGCGTCTTCCCACCCACGCGGCGACGAGCCCGTCGCTTCGCTCAGTCGGATGACGCCAGCCGCGGTCTTAGGTCGTCGCGCGGGCACCGGGTCCTTCCGCAGGTCGAGGGCGCTTCGCGGCGGGTCGCTCGGTGTGGCCGTTCGTCGCGGCTTGCGTCGGCTCGATCGGCGGCAGTGCGGCGATCTCCAGCAGCTGGTTGATCAGTGCGGAGAACCGCTCGTTCAGCATGCGGCGCGTCTCAGATCCGGGGCGCGGCGCGATGAGCGCGCCGACCACCACACCGATCACGAACGCACGAAGCGTGGCGTTGATGAGTCCGAACACGACGACCTCCTCGCTAGCGGCTCTTGGGCGGGAAGCCCTCGAGTCCGTACTCCTTGATCTTCGCGTAGAGCAGTCGGCGGTAGATACCTAGCATTTCCGCTGCCTTGGAGCGATTTCCGCCCGCATCCTTGAGCGCCTTCATGATCAGGTCCTTTTCGAACTGCGACACGGACTTCTTGAAGAAGGAGCGCTCGGCCGAGACATCCTCGTTCTCGTCCTCGTGCTCCCCGTCAACGTGCTCGCCGAACGGCAGTTCCCGGCTGGTGATGATCTGGCCGCGCGAGAGGACGACGGCACGCTCGACGACGTTCTCGAGCTCGCGCACGTTGCCTGGCCACTCGTACTCGGTGAGTCGCTTCAGCGCTTCCTCACTGATCGCGGCCGGCTGCGCCGTCGCGCTGTAGCGGTGCTTCGCGAGGAAGTGCTCGACGAGCGCTGGGACGTCCTCCTTGCGCTCGCGCAGTGGCGGCATGTGGATGTTGATGACGTTGAGGCGGTAGAAGAGGTCGTCGCGGAACTTGTTCTGCTCGACCTGCTTCTGCAGGTCCTTGTTCGTCGCGCAGATGATCCGGATGTCGACCTTGATCGGAAGCGAGGAGCCGACGCGCTCGATCTTTCGCTCCTGCAGAACGCGCAGGAGCTTGGTCTGCGTCGCCAGGCTCATCTCGGCGATCTCATCGAGGAAGACCGTGCCCTTGTCGGCGAGCTCGAAGCGACCTTTTCGCATGCTCGTGGCCCCGGTGAATGAGCCCTTCTCATGTCCGAAGAGCTCGGCCTCGAGAAGCGTCTCGGGCAGCGCGGCGCACGACACCTTCACCATCGGCCCGCTGCGTCGATTCGAGTTGTAATGGAGCGCCTCGGCGACGAGCTCCTTGCCCGTGCCGCTCTCACCGGTGATCAGGACAGTCGCGTCGGCCTTCGCGACCTTGCCGACGGTCTTGTAGACCTCCTGCATCGGAGGCGAGTTGCCGACGATGCGCTCGGTCTGCACCAGAGAGCTGATCTCATCGCGCAGGACTTCGACTTCCTGCGCGAGGTCCTGGTAATCGAAGGCACGCTTGACCGTATGCGAGATCTTGTCGAGCTCGAACGGTTTCGTGATGTAGTCGAAGGCGCCTAGCTCCATCGCTTTGATGGCGGCGTTCGACGATCCGAACGCGGTCATGATCAGGACGGAGGTCTTGGGCGACGCGCTCTTCACCTTTGGAAGCGCCTCGATCCCGTCGAGCTCGGGCATGCGCACGTCCATGATCACGAGGTCCGGGGAGCTCTCGCCGACCTGCGCCACGACCTCGGTCCCCGTGGCGGCCTCGGTGATCGAATAGCCTTCGTCGGTCAGCAACTGCCTCAAAAGCGAACGGATTGAGGCGTCGTCATCTGCGACCAAAATGGACTTCTGGGCCATCTCTGTACGGTTCCTTCTCAGCGGGAGCCAAACTGCGCCTGTAGGACCACGCTCCCCGGTGCAGACAGACAGTTTGTGTCCCGCCAAGCGTACATGTCAAATTGGCGCCCGGCTGGGCGGCCGTCCGGGAAGCGCCCGCTTACGGCACGTCGCGGATGACGGGGACGAACCAAGCGACCGCGGCGGTTACGACGGTGGCCAGTCCGGCCAGCGCGATGAGGACATCGACGCCGATCGCGTCTCCAAGCACGCCGCTCACGAAGACCAGGGGCAGCCAGCTCAGATTCGTGAGCGCGATCCGAGCGCCGAAAACGCGGGCGCGTATGTTCGACGGCGTCGCCTCCTGCATCACCGTGACGGTCGGGATGAAGTAGAGGACATTCGCGGCGCCGAGCAGGCCGAACAGCCCGAGCGCGATGGTGAAGTTCGGAGCGACCGCGATGAGCACGGCGAGCGCGCCCCACGACGCGAAGCCAACGACAAGCAGATGGCCCTTCGGATAGCGAGCCATGTAGCGCGGGAAGAACGCACTCGCGAGGACCGCCCCGAACGCCAGCGCGGCCTCCGCGCCGCCAAAGAGCGCCGCACCCGCGATCGCGTCGCCGCCGGCAAAGCGCCGAATGATGAGAACGGGCGTGAGCCCGTTGACGACTGGCA
>DATEZK010000337.1:0-5708 GCA_035255665.1 Candidatus Limnocylindria bacterium | reverse complement strand
CCTCGTTGTCGCTCACGGAGGCCGAGTCACGCGCCGATCACGAAGAGCTCGTGAGCCGCATCGCGCGGCGGGCGCGCGCCTCGCTCGATCCGGACGAAGTGATGCGCGGAACGGTCGAGGAGCTCGGGCGGGCGCTCCAGGTCGATCGGGTCCTTGCCACGACGGGCTCGACCGCTGACACGCTGCGCGTGGCCTACGAGTGGGACGGGCCGGGCATCACGGCGATCGGTCAGGCGGGACCGCCTATGCCCGTCGCACGCCTGGCGGCCGAGACCGGTCGCACTGCTGTGGTGCGCGACGCGCTCGCGGACGCGCGCCTCGCGCAGAGCGGCAGCCCGCCGGGCGGGATGCGCGCAGTCATCGCCACGCCGATCCTCATCGCCGGTGAGCTCGCCGGAACGCTCTCGCTGAGCCAGGCGAACGCCGCGCGTGACTGGACCACGGACGAGGTGCGGCTCGTCGAGGCGGTCGCGCGCGAGCTGCGCGTCGCGATGGAGACGGCGCGCCTCTTCCAGGCGCGCGAAGGCGAGAACGCACGCCTCCTCGCGCTCCAGCGCGCCGCGGCCACGCTATCGGCACGCACGGACCCGCACGAGGTCTTCGACATGATCCTGCGCAGCGCGGTGCAGCTGTTCGGGCAGGGCAGCGCCTCGCTCTACACCTGGGACGAGGAGTCTGGGGTGCTCCGCTTGGCAGAGAACTTCGATCCCGAGGGTCGCGTGCCGGATGATGCGGCCCTGCGACCGGGCGAGGGCGTCGTCGGCCGAGTGTTCGCCAGCCGCGAGCCGCTCATCATCAAGGACTACCAGACCTGGGAAGGAAGGACGGCGGTCGGTCAGCAGACCGGCCTGCGGGCCTGCATCGCCGTTCCGCTGATCCGCAGCGGTCGCGCGCTGGGGGCGCTGGGCATCCGCTCGTACGACCCGCAGGTCGCATACACGGGGGACGACGCGCAGATGCTCGGCCTCTTCGCGGACCAGGCCGCCGCCGCGCTCACGACGGTCGAGGCGTTCAGCCGCCAGGCTCAGGCCGTCGAGCAGCTCGAGCGCCTCAACCGCGCGAAGAGCGAGTTCGTCTCCATCGTGAGCCACGAGTTCCGCACACCGCTGACCGGGATCCAGGGCTTCAGCGAGATGATGCGCGACGAGCAGCTCTCGATCGAGGAGATGCGCGAGTACGCCGGGGACATCAACAAGGACGTGCAGCGCCTGAACCGCATGATCAACGAGATGCTCGACCTCGACCGCATGGAGTCGGGGCGGATGACGATCCATCCCGAGCGCCTCGACTTCAACGCGGTCATCGACGACGCCGCGTCGCGCGTGCGGCCCAACGCGCCGAACCACACCCTGACCCTTGACCTGCAGCCCGACCTCCCGCAGATCAACGCCGACCGCGACCGCATGACGCAGGTCGCGTCGAACCTGCTGAGCAACGCGGTCAAGTACTCGCCGACAGGCGGGCGCATCACCCTCTCGACGCGCGCGGAAGGCGACCAGCTCCTCTTCGACGTCCGGGACGAAGGGCTGGGGATCCCAAAAGATGCCCTGGAGACGATCTTCGAGCGCTACTCGCGCGTCGACTCGCAGGCGACGAAGGACATCCAGGGGACGGGCCTTGGTCTTCCGATCGTCCGCCAGATCGTCCAGCTCCACGGCGGCAGGGTCTGGGCGGAGAGCGAGCTGGGCCGCGGCTCGGTGTTCCACGTCGCCCTGCCGCTTGCGGGCGCGCCGTGACTCGTGGAGGCTTGAGCGCGCCGATGCCGGACCGAACCGCTTGACCATCGAGAAAGCCAATCCCGACCGCATCCTCATCGTCGACGACGAGGAGCAGATCCGGAAGCTCCTCGAGTCGTCGCTACAGCGCCGGGGCTATGAGGTCGTCGTCGCCGCAGACGGCATCGAAGCGCTGCGCCAGATCCGCGCGAGGATGCCCGCACTCATCGTGACCGACGTGAACATGCCGAACATGAACGGCTTCGAGCTCACGCGACGACTCCGCGCCGATCATCGCACCGCGCGCGTTCCCATCGTGATGCTGTCGGCCCGCAAACAGGCCGATGACATCCTCACCGGCTACGCCGAGGGCGCCGACGAGTACATCGCGAAGCCGGTCGAGATGGCGGTGCTCTCCGCGAAGATCGACGTCCTCATCAAGCGCATGAAGGCCACGGCCGGCGAGGTGATCAAGCGTGGCCGCGTGATCGTGTTCCTCCGTGGCAAAGGCGGCGCGGGCGCGACCACGCTCGCCGTGAACTCGGCCGTCGCGCTCGCGGAGACCAAGATGTACAAGACCGCGGTCGTCGATCTCAGCCTCGAGTTCGGCAACGTCGCATCGCACCTCAATCTCAAGCCGCAGCACACGCTCGCCGACCTCGCGGGCACGCAGCCGGACCAGCTCGACGACACGACTTTCGCGACGTTCATCGCGCAGGACCGTAGCGGCGTTCAGGTCTGCGTCGGCTCCGACGTGCCCGAGCACGCCGAGCTTGTGACGGTGAGCGCGGTCCAGCAGAGCATCGAGCGCCTGCGGCGCGGCAGCGACTACCTGATGATCGACACGCCTCCATCGTTCACGCAGCAGACGCTCGCCGCGATCGACACCGCGGACGGCGTGTGCATCGTCTCCGAGCCGCACGTCGCGTCGATGAAGGCCGGCCGCGACTGCCTCGCGGTCCTCGAGAAGCTGTCCTTTCCCAAGGAGCGAATCCTTCTCGTGATCAACCGGACGACGCAGACCGGCCTCGAGACGGACGAGGTCGCGCGCTTCTTCAACCAGCGGCCCGACATCGTCATTCCCTTCACACCCGCCTTCGACGACGCCGCGGACCGCGGCCGGCCGATCGTCGTGCTCCACCCGGACAACGCGGCCTCGAAGCAGCTGCGCGACCTCGCCGCGCGACTCACCGTGCTCGCGCCGATGGTGCGCTGACATCCGCATCAAGTTCTGGGGCACGCGCGGCTCGATCTCCGCGGCCGGTGCGGAGACGCTCCGCTACGGTGGCAACACGCCCTGCGTGCAGGTCACGACCGACGATGGCTCGTTGCTCGTCTTCGACTGCGGTACCGGCGCGCGCAAGCTCGGGCTCGAGCTCCGGAGTAAGGGCCCGGTGCGGATCCACCTCCTGCTGTCACATACGCATGCCGATCACATCCAGGGACTCCCGTTCTTCCTCCCCGCGTTCGCGCCCGGCAGCCACATCACCGTTTACGGTCCTGCGGGCCTGGACCGCCGCCTTCCGACCGCCGTCGGCGGCACGATGGATTACGCGTACTTCCCCGTCTCGCTCGAATCGCTCCCGGCCAAAGTGGACTTCGTCGAGGTCGGCGAGACCGAATTCTCGATCGGTGGCATCAAGATCCGCACGCAGTTCATGAATCACACCTCGCCGTGTCTCGGCTATCGCATGACGGTCGGATCGGCAACGCTCGTCTACGCCACCGACCATGAGGCGCACGCAAATCCGCACTGGCGCGCAGAGCGAAACGATGACGCGTTCGATCCCGCGCTCCTCGCGCACACGGGGGACACGCGCCACGCGGCCTTCGTATCCGCCGCGGACGTGGTCATCCACGACGCGCAGTACGGGACCGCGGACTATCCGACGAAGGCCGGCTGGGGCCACAGCACCGTCGAGTACGCCGTCGACATCGCGCTCGCCGCGCGGGCGAAGACGCTCGTGCTGTTCCATCACGACCCGGATCGCGACGACGACGGCGTGGACGACCTGGTGGCCGTCGCGGAGGGCCGCGCGGCGGCCTCGCACCGAACGCTGCGTATCGTCCCCGCCGCCGAGGGCGAGGAGCTGCTCCTGTCCGAGGGACCGTATGCGCGGACCACCGACGTCGAGCCCGCGCCGGCTCGGATGCCGGACCGCGCCCGCATCCTGGTCGCCGACGACGACGTTGCGCTCGTGCGCATCCTCGAGGCGGTGCTGCGCGGCGACGGCTACGACGTCGACGTTGCGTTCGACGGAGAAGAGATGCTCGGCAAGGCGGCCGCATCGGCGTACGACCTCGTTCTCGTCGATATCGTGATGCCGAACCTCGACGGTCTCGCGGCGTGCAAGCGGCTCCGATCGCTCGAGGGTTACCGCGACACGCCGTTCGTCGTGCTCACCGCCCGGACCCGAGAGGACGACATGGCCGCCGCCTTCGACGCCGGGATCACCGACTTCATCCGGAAGCCTTTCGCTTTGCCGCAGGTCCGCGCGCGCGTACGCTCATGGCTTGCGCGCGGCGCCGCCCGCCGGGTGTGAGCCTGGAGGCAGCCTCGACCGTATATCCCTAGAACAGCGCAAAAGGGGGACGAATTGTGGGCGAGCTGAACGAAACCCAGCGCTACTTCATCGACGAGCACATCGAGGACTACATGGACGGGCTGATCTCGCGACGCGAGCTTCTCCGGAGGGTCACGCTCATCTCGGGAAGTGCCGCGCTCGCGGGAAGCATTGTTGCGGCATGCGGAACACCGGCATCGACGTCGCCGACGGCCACCGTCGCGGCGACCGTCGCGCCGACCGCGGCGGCGACCGCCTTCGTCCCGCAGGCCTTCGCCACGCCTCCGCCATCACCAGCGCCGGCCGGCGTGACCGTTCAGGCGAACGATCCGCGCATCACCGTATCGAAGCCAGAGATCAAGGGCACCGACGGAGCCCTGCTGATGGCCTACATGGCCAAGCCGAACACGGGCGCGCGCGTGCCAGGTGTCGTCATCATCCACGAGAACCGCGGGCAGACCGAACACATCCGCGATGTCGTGCGCCGCGCCGCGACCGCGGGCTTCGTCGCGGTGAACATCGACCTCGCGGCACGTGATGGCGGCGCTGAAAAGCTCACCGACTCCGCGGCCTACAACGCGGCGCTGGCGAAGCGCGACCTCGCGGCGAAGCTCTCCGACCACGGCGCGACGATCGCGTTCCTCAAGACGCAGTCCAGCGGCGCCATCGGCGTGACCGGCTTCTGCTTCGGCGGTGGCGAGACGTGGAACCTCGTCACCTCCCTCAACCCGGACGTGAAGGCGGCCGTTCCGTTCTATGGCCCGCAGCCCACGAACTACGCCGAGCTTGCCAAGACGAAGACCGCGGTCTCCGCCCAGTACGCGGAGCTGGACACGCGCATCACGACCAGCGCGTTCCAGATGGAGCAGGAGCTCAAGAAGTCAGGGATGCCCTACGCGATCACCACCTATCCCGGTGTGAACCACGCCTTCCACAACGACACGAACGCCGACCGCTACAACGCCGCGGCTGCGCAGAAGGCCTGGGTCGCCACCGTGGAGTGGTTCCGCAAGTACCTCGTGTAACGCAGCGCACGACCACACAAGGGGGCCGCTGAGAACGGAATAGAGGGGGCCGCCGAGTAATTTGGACTCACGATGAGAGTCCTAATGACGGCGGCCCTCCTGTTTGCGGTGAATTGCACCGCCCCGGCGGCGTCGACATCGCCGACGCCAGCGCCCACGAGCACGACGACCGCAACCCCGCGACCATCGGCCACCCCTTCGACCAGTGCGGCGGCGGGCACGTACACGAGCGTGCCGTTCGCTTACCGGATCGAGCTCCCTGCCGGCTGGCGCTATTCGGACTGCCAATCGGGCGACGACTTCGGTGGCCCGGTGGCGAGTCACAACGATGGCTTCACCTCCGCGAGCGTTGACGACGAGGCCTCTGGTCACACCGGGCCGATGCAGCCCGTCGTGTCCGTTCG
>DATEZK010000336.1:0-3729 GCA_035255665.1 Candidatus Limnocylindria bacterium | reverse complement strand
AGCTGGCGGCCGAGCACCGGCTCGGTGAGCGTCAGGCCGGTGGCCGACAGCGCGATCTCGCCGGAGATGGCGGGCCGCTCCACGGCCGTCGCGACGGTGGCGATCCAGCGGTCGAGCGCGTCACCTTGGGCGCGCAGCGTGAGCGGGATCTGCGCCTGGCCGCGCATGGCGTCGATCCAAGCGGTGGCACGCTCGAGCGGCGAGCCGGTCTTTCCGAAAGCCAGCGCGGCGGCGATAGCGGTGTCGACATCCGGGGATACGGACAGGTCGGCGTTCGTCGTGCGCCAGCTCTGGCCGTCGTGCACGGCGACGACCGCTCGCTCGGCCCACGGACGCGTGAGCTCGCTGTCGAGGCGCTCGTGGATCGCGGCGGTGTCGAGGGAGCCAACGTGCACGCCCGCGACAGTGACGCCCGGGAGCGCTCTTTCGGCATACACGTACGACGCGGCGAACACGATCGCCAGCGCCGCGGCGATGATCGTGAGCGGGAGGACGATGAAGCGCACTGAGAGGCCGCGGCCGCTTCGTGCGTCGCGTTCACCTTCTCTGGCGGCTACTGCCATATGGAAAGGCCTCCCGATCGGGTGCCCACCCGCACCCCCAACGTCATTCTGAGCACTGCATCTGAGACGAACGAAAAGGTGACATCGTTCCGCTCAATCCGCGTCATATTTGTAACCGCCAACTACTACGCAATTTGTGGTCCACATCACAGTTGCGTGACAAAAGTGCAAAAAGGAGGCCCGGCACCCCAGGGGAGCAGGGAGTGCCGGGCCTCTTTGAGGCGGACTGGCCAGCGGGCGGGCCGGCCAGAGCCTGTCTAAGGAGTTATGAGCACCCGGTCGTTTCTCCGCAGTTCTCGCATTTGTGGCAGGTGCCATTTCGCACGGTGAGCCACCCACAGCGAGGGCACGGCGGCGCATCGGGTGTCGAGTTGAGTCGCATCCCCTGAACAGGGGACGCACTCGCGATGGTGAAGTTCTCGGTGATCGCTGGCGGGACGATCGAGACGATCTGCTCGAGGCGCTGCTGCTGCACGGCGGGATCGGCAACGACCTCGCTCGTGCGCGTCAGCCCCATGTAGGTCTTCTCTTCGGCGGTCAGGAAACGGTGCCCGAGCCAGCGGAAGACGTAGTCGACGATCGACTTGGCCATCCCGATCTCGGGATTGCCGGTCCAGCCGGACGGCTCGAAACGCATATAGCCGAACTTCTCCACCAGGTGCGACAGCGGGACGCCGTACTGGAAGAGGAGCGAGATGCTGGTCGCGAAGGCGTCCATCATCCCGGAGAGCGTCGAGCCTTCCTTCGCCATCGTGACGAAGAGCTCGCCGGGCGTTCCGTCCTCGAACTTGCCCACGGTGATGTAGCCCTCGTGGCCCTCGATCGAGAACTTGTGCGTGAGCGACTCGCGCGTGTCGGCCAGACGACGTCGGTGCGGCCGGTTCACCTCGACGATCCGCTCGACCGTCACGACCGCAGGCGCCGCGGTCTTGGTGTTGCTGGCGTCGGCGTTCACGGAGAGCGGCTGGACCTTCTTGCTGCCGTCGCGGTAGATCGCGATCGCCTTCACGCCGTGCTTCCACGCCTCGAGATAGGCGTCCGCCACGTCCTCGACGCTGGCGGTCTCCGGCAGATTCACGGTCTTGCTGATCGCGCCGGAGATGAACGGCTGGACCGCACCCATCATCTTGATGTGACCCATGTGGCTGATCGAGCGCTGACCGTTCTGCGGCTTGAAGGCGCAGTCGAACACCGCGAGGTGCTCGTCGCGCAGACCCGGAGCGCCCTCGATCGTGCCCTGCTGCTCGATGTAGGTCGTGATCGCTGAGCCGGCGGTCTCGGTGTATCCGAGACGGCGCAGCGCCGCGGGCACGGTGCCGTTGACGAGCTTGAGCATGCCCCCACCGACGAGACGCTTGTACTTCACGAGCGCGATGTCCGGCTCGACCCCGGTGGTGTCGCAATCCATCATGAAGCTGATCGTCCCGGTCGGAGCCAGCACCGACGCCTGCGCGTTCCGGTAACCGCTGGTCTTTCCCAGGCTCACCGCGTCATCCCACGACTGGCGGGCGGCCGACAGCAGCGTCGGCGGCACGAGGTCGGCGATGATCCGATAGGCCGCCGCGCGATGCTTCTCCATCACACGGTCGTGCGCGACCTTGTTCTTCGGGTACGCCTCGTACGGTCCGACGGCGGCGGCCAGACGCGCCGACTGCGCGTAGGCTTCGCCGGTCATGAGCGCCGTGATGGACGCGGCGTACGCGCGACCCTCGTTCGAGTCGTACGCGAGCCCGCGCTGCATCAGCAGAGCACCGAGGTTCGCGTAGCCGATACCGAGCTGGCGGTGGCTCTTCGCATTCACGGTGATCGCCGGCGTCGGGTAATCCGAGAATCCGACGAGGATCTCCTGCGCGGTGAACAGGATGTCCACGGCACGCGCGAAGCGCGCGACGTCGAACTCGCCGTCGGCGTGCAGGAAGCGCATGAGGTTGAGCGACGCGAGGTTGCAGGCCGAATCGTCGATGCTCATGTACTCGCTGCACGGGTTCGAGCCGTTGATGCGGCCAGACACGGGCGTCGTGTGCCAGTCGTTGATCGTCGTGTCGAACTGCATCCCGGGATCGCCGCACTGCCAGGTCGCCTCGGCGATCTCGCGCAGCAGGTCCCGGCCCGGTACGGTCTCGAGGACCTGGCCGTCGGTGCGCGCGGTCAGGTTCCAGGACTCGCCGGCGACCGCGCTCTTCATGAAGTCGTCGGTCGCGCGCACCGAGTTGTTGGCGTTCTGGAACTGGATCGACTGCCAGGCCTCGCCGTTGAGGCTCATGTCGTAGCCGGCTTCACCGAGGGCCCACGCCTTCTTCTCTTCCTTGGCCTTGCACCAGATGAAGTCGTGGATGTCCGGGTGATCGCTATCGAGCACCACCATCTTGGCCGCGCGCCGCGTCGTGCCGCCGGACTTGATCGATCCCGCGACCGAGTCGGCGCCGCGCATGAAAGAGACCGGGCCAGAGGCGTAGCCGCCGCCGGAGAGCTGCTCCTTGCTCGAACGGATACGCGAGACGTTGATCCCGGACCCCGAGCCGCCCTTGAAGATCACGCCCTCGTTCTTGAACCAGTCGAGGATCGAGTGCATGTCGTCGGCAACGGAGAGGATGAAACACGCGCTCGCCTGTTGGGGCACGCCCTCGACGCCGATGTTGAACCACACCGGCGAGTTGAACGACGCGTACTGGTGGACCATGAGGTACTTCAGCTCGTGATTGAAGATCTGCGTGTCGTCCTCGTTCACGAGGTACCCGCCCTGGATCCCCCAGGCGGTGATCTGGTCGACGACGCGGTCGACCATCTGCTTCACGCTCCACTCGCGCTCCGGCGAGGTGAGCTTGCCGCGGAAGTACTTGGACGCCACGACGTTCGTCGCCGTGGCCGACCAGAACTTGGGGACCTCGACGCCTTTCTGCTCGAAGACGTTGCCGCCTTCGCCGGGAATGACGGCGTCGCGCAGCTCCCAGTCGATGTCGTCGTAGGGATGCACGCCCTCGCGGGTGAAGTGGCGCTCCAGGCGAAGGCCCTTTCTTGGCGCCGACGTGGCGCTGGGGACGGACTGTTGCCGCGGTATTTCGACGATTGCCATGTCGGTCTCCCCTTAGTGAGCTGACGCGACCGGGTTGGTGCGCTTGGCGCCACGCTTGGCGCCCCTTTGAAGAAGGAGTGGGCTCCCGCTCGC
>DATEZK010000335.1:0-4349 GCA_035255665.1 Candidatus Limnocylindria bacterium | reverse complement strand
AGCGTCGCGCCCACCGTGCCGCTCTTGATGTCGAAGTGGCTCGCGATCTCGTCGTAGCTGAGGCCGTAGTAGTAGCGGGCCACGACGATGGTCCGCTGCCGCTCGGGCAGCTGCTGCAGTGCCGCGAGCAGGTCGGCGCGGTCCGCGACCGCGTCGAACGCGGAGGTCTCGGAGGTCCCGCGCTCGGCCCAGCGCTCGTCCTCGACCTTGCGACGGCGCCGCTGCCGCAGCAGCTCGCGCGTGCCGACTACGAGGAGCCACGCCCCGGGCCGCTCGAGGGTCGCGAGGCCCTGCTTATGCGCTTTCACGAACGCCTCCTGTGCCGCGTCTTCGGCCGCGTCCACGTCGCCCCCAATGGCCAGCAGCGCCCGCAGCAGGCGTGGGTACTCGGTCTCGTAGAGCTCGCGCCAACCGTCGGTCATCTGCTCACTTCAACGAGTCGCGAGGAGGCCTGTTCCTTTAGTCCGGGCAAGGTGCTAATTGACGGGCGCTTTCCGCCCACCGACACTTGCGCGAAGCTGCCGAGGGCGGTACGGGCGGGCAGCGCATACGCGGAGGAGGTAGGCGGTTTGGCGGAGGGCAAAACCTACGAGCGGCTCAAGAAGATCGTGGTCGAGCAGCTCGGGGTCGACGAAGGCGATGTCAAGCCTGAAGCGTCCTTCGTGGAGGATCTGAACGCCGATTCCCTCGACCTCGTGGAGCTCATCATGAGCCTCGAGGAAGAGTTCGGGATGGAGATCTCCGACGAGGAAGCCGAGAAGATCAAGACCGTCGGCGACGCTGCCGAATACATCGAGGAGCACGTCGCGTAGCGAGAACAGAACAGATAGAGACCACGCACAAAGGCAGCAGGGGAGGCAGGGGCGTTGACGCTCCTGCCTCTTCATTTATGTCGGAGGAGAAGGCCGCCCTGGAGATAGCCGGATACCGGTTCCGCGACGAGCAGCTGCTCGCGACGGCGCTGACGCACAGCTCGTATCTGCACGAGCACGTCGGCAAAGGCGTCCATGATTTCGAGCGGCTCGAGTTCCTCGGCGACGCGGTCGTCGACCTCGTGATCGGCGAAGAGCTGTATCGACGTTTCCCCGACGCGACCGAGGGCGAGCTCACCTCGCTGCGCGCGACGCTCGTTTCATCGACGGCGCTAGCCGAGATCGGTCGCGCGCTCGGTCTGCCGGAGCGCGCGCGACTTGGTCGCGGCGAAGAGGAGACCGGCGGTCGCACACGGATGGGCCTTGCCGCCAGCCTCTACGAGTCGTTCATCGGTGCCGTGTATTACGAATCCGGATTCGCGCGCGCGCGCGAGATCGTGCTCGAGACGATGGGCGACGTGCTCGACGACATCGAGCACGCTCCGATGAAATCCGCGAAGCAGCTCCTCCAGGAGTGGGCGCAGGGCGAGAAGCTCCCGCTGCCCGCGTATCGGATGCTCGAGGTCAGCGGTCCCGAGCATCACCGCGGCTTCGAGGTCGAGGTCGAGGCGGGCGGCAATGTCGCGCGCGGAACGGGCACCTCGAAACGCGAGGCGCAGGAAGCGGCCGCGGCAAAGCTGCTCGCGCTGGTGACGAAGTGAGCGACGACCTCAAGGTGATCGATGGCGGTCAGGGTGCGCCGAACGCGGTGCTGAAGACGCTCACGATGACGGGTTTCAAATCCTTCGTGCACCGAACGCATCTCGAATTTGCCCCTGGCATCACGGCCATCATCGGTCCGAACGGCAGTGGCAAATCGAACGTGGCGGACGCGATCCGTTGGGCACTTGGTGAGAACAACGCGCGCATCCTGCGCGCGAAGAAGAACGAGGAGCTCATCTTCGGCGGATCCGAGACGCGCAAGAGTCTCGGGATGGCTGAGGCGATCCTGCAGCTCGACAACACCTCACGTCGACTGCCGATCGAGTTCGCCGAAGTGGAGGTCGGTCGCCGTCTATTCCGCAACGGTGAGGCCGAGTACCTGGTGAACCGTTCGCGTGTCCGGCTGCGTGACCTTCAGGATCTGCTCGCGGGGGCGAACCTCGCCGATAACCCGTTCGTCGTCATCGGCCAGGGCCTCGTCGATCAGATCCTCGCGCTGCGCCCCGCGGATCGGCGGACGGTCATCGAGGAGGCGGCCGGTACGCGGCGCCTGCAGATGCGACGTGAGGAAGCTCTGACGCGTCTGAAGCACGCCGACGCCGAGATGGTCCGTGTCGTGGATATCCTCCGCGAGATCGGGCCACGCGTAGAGCTGCTGCGCGAACAGGCGGCGAAATGGAACGAGTACGAGCAGGTCCGGGCGGAGCTCCGGCGCCGTGCGCTGCGCTGGTACAAGGCGAGCTTCGGCACGACCGCGACGACGCGCGCAGATCTCGCGGCGAAGATCGTCGGTGTCGATCGCGAGGTCGAGCGTCTCACCGATTACGTCAGCGAAGGCGAAACGGTCAGCGCGGGTAGTGACGAAGAGCTCCAGAAGGCGCGCGAGGAGGAAGAGCTCCGACGCATTGCCGCGGGCGATGCGGTGAACGCTGAGGCGAGCATTCGCGAGCGTGTCGCGGCGTTGCAGGCGAGCCTTGACGCGATCGCCGCCGAGCGTGACCACACGCGCTCATCGCTTGCCGCACTGCCGGCGCAGCTCGCGTCCCTCCGCGAGCAGCGACAGAAGGTCGACGAGGAAGCCGCGACGGCTGCACGTCGAGCGCGCGATTCCGCGGACGCCGCGCGTACCGCCGAAGTCGAGGCCTCCGGGACACGGATCGCCCTCGCGGAAGCGCGCGCGGCACGGGTCGAGTCGGAGCGCGCGCATCTGCTGCGCGAGAACGACGAGATACGACTGTCGGACGAGGAGCGCGCGCTCCTCGCGCGCGACGAGGAGCTCGCCACCGTCACGTCGCAGCTCGCGACCGAGCGCGCGAAGCGAGAGCGCGAGCGGGCGCGCATCGCGGTCGACCTCGAGAAGGCGCGCGAGAAGGTCGCCGCTGCCGCGCGGTCGGTCGAGTCGGCTGCGGCGCGCGCGGCGGCTGCCCGAAACGAGCTGCAACGCATCGACGGCGATCTCGCGCTGCTCCGCGGACAGACGACGGCGCTGCGCGAGGCGGCGGAACGGGCCGAAGGCGAGCTCGCAGCGCGCGATGACGGCGTCGCGCGGCCGAAGCTTCCCGGCGGCTTCGCGTGGCTGCACGAAAAACTAACGGTTCCGGACGCGGTCGCAGCCGCGCTCGGCGACGTCGCAATGACGCCCACGAAAGCTGCCGGCGATGCGCCGCGCGGCTGTCGCCGACTCGGGGCCGACGTCGCGATCTTCATCGCAGAGGATGACGCCGCGGCGATCGCTGCGGCGTCGACGCTCCGCGCAGGCACCGTGGTCGCGCCGAGCGGGCTGCTCGTGCTGCCCGGCCTGGTACGTTTCGCGGACGGTCGCCGCAAGGCCGAACAGGAAGCGCGGGCGCAGCTCCGTGGCATGGCGTCTCGCCTGCGTGAAGAGCTGGTCGGCGCTGAGCGCGGTCTCACGCAGGTCCAACAAGAGCGGGCGAGCGCGGAGACGCGCGCCGCGGAGCTCGACGAACGCTTCGACGTTGCGCAGCGATCGCGTGGGGACACGGAGCGCGTTGTGGACGAGCTCGCGTCGACCGATGCCGACGTTCGCGATCTCGTTCGTGTTGCCGACGCGCGCGCGACATCGATCGAACGCGAGCGCAAGGAGATCCTCGAGCGTCGGGAGAAGCTCGCCACGGAGCGCGCGGACGCCGCGCGCATCCGGGCGCAGGCCGGCGCGGCGTTCGCGCAAACCGAGCGCGGCGAGCAAACAGCGTCGGATGCCCATGGCGGCGCCACGCAGCGCGCCGAGTCGGCGCGTTTGGACGCGGCGACCAGCGAAGAGCGGCGCGGCTCGCTCGTGCGTCTCCGCGACACGCTCGACGAGCAGGTCGGCGCCGCGGAACGTCGCCTCGCCTCGGATGAAGAACGTCTGCGCGCGCTGGCGTCGCAGGAGAAAGACGCGCGAACGAAGCTCGATTCCGCGCAGGGCGATCTTGGCCGAGCGGCGGCCGACACGCGCGAGGCGGAGCGCTCGGCGGAGCTGGCGCGGCAACGCGCGCTCGCGGCCGAAGGGTCACGCCGCGAGTCGGAGCAGCGTCTCGCGAAAGCGCGGGAGCGCCTCGCCGAACTGCGCGGCGAGCGCGGCAAGCTGGCGGTCGAGGAGGAGCGCGCCGCCGGTGCCATGCGGCTGCTCGAGGAGCAGGTGCGCGCGGAGCTCGGTCTGCCCGATGACGAGCCGCTTCCGGATCCGGAGTCGATCGAGATCGAGGACGACGGAGACGAGAAGGAGAAAGCGAGCACGCTCGCGGCGCTCCAGCGTCTGCGGCGCCGACTCAT
>DATEZK010000334.1:0-5907 GCA_035255665.1 Candidatus Limnocylindria bacterium | reverse complement strand
ACCACGCGTTGGCTCATTCGACCGTCCGATCGTTCTCGCATTCACGCCGTCTCAGGAGGCGGCAACCATCGCGACGAACGGTGCGGCCATCAAGGCCGCCCTCGAGCGCGCGACCGGCCTGGCGTGGAAGGTCACTGTCATGAGCAGCTACGCCGCGCAGGTCGAGGGCATGTGCTCCGGCCAGATCGACGTCGGCTTTTTCGCCCCGCTGCAGATGACGCTGCTCCTCGACCGCGCCTGCGGCACGCCGGTCATCGGCGCGCTGCGCAACGAGGTGAAGCTCGACGGCACGACACAGCTGAGCCCGACCTATCAGTCGCAGATCCTCGTCCGCGCGGATAGCGGCATCACCGACCTCAAGGGTCTCGCGGGTAAGAAGTTCGCGTTCGTCGACACGCTGTCGGCGTCCGGCTACGTCTACCCGCTTCTGACGATCAAGAACAAGGTCGGCCAGGAGCCGCGGACATTCTTCGCGACGAACGGGATCATCTTCGCCGGTGGCCACCCGCAGGCGGCACTGGCCGTCTATCAGGGAACGGTCGACGGCGCGGCGACATTCATCGACGTTCGCACACAGCTCGTCGCCGCGAACCCCGACATCATGACCAAGCTCAAGGTGATCGACACCGCCGGCCCGATCCCGAACGACGGCGTCGCGCTCCAGAAGGACTTCCCGGCGGAGCTCGGGAAGACCGTGAAGCAGGCGCTGATCGACTACAGCAAGACCGATGACGGCAAGGCCAAGTTCCTGGCGCTGTTCTCATGGAACGGCATGCAGGAGATCGACGCCAAGTTCTACGACCCGATGAAGGAAGCGGCGAAGCTCGCGGGTGTTGATGTCGGCACGCTCGCCAAGAACACACCGCGTCCGGCCGCGACGCCGTCACCGAGCCGGGCTCCGTAGCGACGACGCGCGCGATGTGATTCGCGAGGGCCGCCGGGATACCGGCGGCCTTCGTTCTTTCCCTAAACTGCCGCGGATGCCGCCGATCGTCTCCATCAAAGACCTTGTGAAGGTCTACCCGAGCGGCACGCGCGCGCTCGACGGCGTCTCGCTTGACATCCAGCGGGGCGAGTTCCTGGTCCTCATCGGCCTCTCGGGTTCGGGCAAATCGACGCTGCTGCGATGCATCAACCGTCTGGTCGACCCGACGTCGGGCAGCGTCGTCTTCGACGGCATCGAAGTGACGGCCGCTGATCGGGTCGCGATCCGTCGCGTACGGCGGCGGATCGGGATGATCTTCCAGCAGTTCAACCTCGTGCGGCGAAGCTCGGTCTTCAGCAATGTCCTCTCGGGCCGGCTGGGGTATCGCTCCACCTGGCGGACAATCGCCTCGCGGCCGTCGGCCTCCGACGTTGCGGCGGCGTTCGAGAACCTCGGACGCGTCGGTATCGCTCAGCGCGCCTACAGCCGCGCGGACGCGCTCTCCGGTGGACAGCAGCAGCGCGTCGGGATCGCGCGCGCCCTCATGCAGAAGCCGGAGCTGATGCTCGCCGACGAGCCCGTGGCCAGCCTCGACCCCGCCACCAGCCACTCGGTGATGAAATACCTCGAGGAGATCAACAAGAAGGACGGGATCACCGTCGTCTGCTCGCTGCACTTCCTCTCGCTCGCACGCCGTTATGGGACGCGCGTCATCGCTTTGAAGGACGGGAAGATCGCCTTCGACGGCAAGCCCGACGCGATCGACGAAAAGCGATTCAAAGAGATCTACGGCGAAGACGCCGAAGAGGTCGAGATCGGGCCCGATCGCGCGCAGCCGCAGCCGATGTCGGCGAACGAGGCCGCCCTCCGCGCACTCGCGGACGGCACACATGCGGACCCGAGCGGCCGCTGATGGCTGAGTACTTCACGACGCGCGGACTTCCGGTCCCGCGCGAGCTGCAGCAGAACCCGCTGACCGACTGGCGCAAGCTCCTGGGGGTCGCGGCCGTGCTGATCGTCCTCTACGTCGGGCTCCAGATCACCGCGATCGACACGGGCCGGGCGAACGTCGAGTACGCCTTCGGGATCATCCGTCAGCTTTTCAACTGGGACTTCTCCATCATGTCGCCGCGCGACGAGTTCGAGACGTACCGCGACACCGCGTGGTGGAAGATGATCGAGACGATCTTCCTCGGCGTGATGGCCACGGCGTTCTCGATGGTCATCGCCCTGCCACTCGCTTTCCTCGGCGCGCGGAACATCATGGCCGGCAACCCGATCACGCAGGGGATCTACCTGTTCATACGCGTCCTGTTCACGATCATCCGCTCCATAGACGTGCTCATCGTCGTCATCGTGCTGCTTGTGATCTTCGGACCGGGCAACGCCGCGGGCGTGTTCGGCCTCGCGTTCCACAACATCGGTGTGCTCGGCAAGCTGTACTCGGAGGCCATCGAGGGTATCGACGCCGGGCCGCTCGAGGCCATCACGGCGACCGGCGCGAATCGGACCCAGGTCGTGTGGACCGCAGTGCTGCCCCAGATCACGAATCCGTTCATCTCGTTCACGATCTATCGGCTCGACACCAACGTCCGCCTGGCCCCGATCCTCGGACTGGTGGGCGGCGGGGGCATCGGAACGGACCTCTTCCAATCGATCCAGCTGTTCCAGTACGGCGCGGCTGGTCTGATCATCTTCATGATCGTCTTCACCGTCGCCGCGATGGACTTCATCTCCGCCCAGATCCGTAAGCGCCTCGTCTAGCTCACAGCCCCCAGGCCGGCCGGCTGTCCCCGTCGATGCCCTCGCCGCGCGTGAGCTTCAGCGCGGCTCGCACTGGACCGCCCACGAGCGCTTCCGCGACATCCATCGCGTATAGATCGATGAGGCCGCCGCTCTCGCGCAGGAACGCGACCTGTTTTCCGTCCGGGGAGAACACGCTGTTCCAGCTCTTGCCGTCGCTGGTGAGGGTCACGTCCTTTCCGGACAGGATCTCGACGGCGTGGACGTCGTTGCCGCCGTCGTGTCGCAGCGTGTACGTGATCCACTTGCCGTCCGGCGAGTACGAAGGCCGGTACGACTCGCCTGTCGTGCCCTTGATAGCGAGGGGGACCGCTATCGAGCCGTTCACCGCGATCAACAGGATGCGCGGCTCTCCCAGGGTGTAGGAGGTCACCGCGATCGTCTTTCCGTCCGGCGACCACGTCGAGTCGGCCAGGTTCGAGCCTTTCGATAGGAAGGAGTCGAGCCGACCCGTCTGGAGGTCGTAGACCTCGAGAGCCGATTCCCCGTTTCCCGCATCGGTGACCACTGCGAAGCGCTTGCCATCGGGCGACAGCGCCGGCGTGTTGTGCCAGGCGACGATGTGGAACCCGCCCGGCGACTCGGTCCGCAGCCCGCTCAGCACGATCGACTCCACGCCGCCGCTCGGATCCTTCTTCACGATGTCCGTGTAGCGGAGGATCGCCGGCGTGATCTGGCCGTCGACGCTGCGCTTCCCGTTGATCGCCTCGGCGCGCGCGAACAGGAGCGTGCGTCCGTCGATCGATAGATTGGGCTGGACCGACCGGCCGTCGGACGTGACGCTGACGTACTTGCCGTCTCGAAGCATGTAGACGTCGCCGCGCAGAGCGAACGCGATGGTTCCGGAGGTCGGCGGCGCGGGGACCGCGCTCACCGGCTTCGTTGGGGTTGGCGTCGGCGACCCCGCCGGGAGCACCAGCGGCGCAGCGCGCGAACCGAGGACGCCGTAGCCGATCACGAGCCCGATCGCGATCAGGCCGAACACGAGTCCGCGCGCGTGCCGCCTCACGTCAGCGCCGCGATGCGTTCGATCTCGGCGGCGAGGTTAAGGCCGTTCCGGAGCTCAACGAACCGATCGGGTGGCTCGAAGCCCTCGCGGCGCATCCGCTCGTAGACGCCGACGTCGGCGTCCGAGTGGTCGCCCTCCGCTCGAGCCACCCCGCGCGCGACGAGACGAGCGCGCGCCTCGGCATCGTCCGCGACGACCAGAACGTGGAGCGGCGTCACGCCGCGGCGGCGCGCCACGCCCTCCATCGGCGCGCGGTACCGGGCGATCAGGTTCGTTGCGTCAAGGATCACCACGTGTCCTTCCCCAAGTAGCTCGTCGACGAGCGCTTCGGCCACGGTGAATACCGTGCGATTCTCCTCATCAGCGTACGAGGCTGCGATGAACAGCACGCTGCGAAGGTGATCTGTCGCAACATGCGCCGCGCCCAGTCGCGCCGCCAGCAGACGCGCGCAGTGCGTCTTTCCTGCTCCCGGAAAGCCCATGAGCATGACGAGCGCGGCCCGACCGTTCGGACGCGCGGGCACGGCGATCTCCGTGCGCAGCTGCTCAACGAGCTCGCGACTGTGCTCGCGCAGCGCGCGCGTCTGTCCGAGCGCCGCGCCTCGACGCGAGTTCCGCGGGGTTCTCGGGGGGCGACGCCCCCCGGTGGTTGTCACGCCGCGAAGCCGAGCTCGCGTAGCGCGTCCCGCGCCACGGACGCCTCGTCCCATGGCCGCTTCTCCTCGCCGACGATGATCGAGCTCTCGTGGCCCTTGCCCGCGAGCAGCACGGTGTCGCCCGCCTGCGCGCGGCGCATCGCGTCCCGCACGGCCTCGCGCCGATCGTCGATGACCGCGTAGTCGGAACCACGCGTCTTACCCGCCGCCGTCGCACCGGCCTCGATCTCGGCGAGGATCGTCGCAGGGTCCTCGAGCCGTGGGTCCTCCTGCGTGATGACGAAGAAGTCTGCGTGCTTCGCGGCCACCTCCGCCAGACGCGGTCGTTTCGTCCGATCGCGCTCACCGGCGCTCCCGAACACCGCGATCAGCTTGCCTTTGGTAAGCGGGCGTAGCAGGGCGAGCACCTTGTCGAGCGATTCCGGGGTATGCGCGTAGTCAACGATCACGCTGAAGGGCTGACCGCGGTCGACGCGCTCCATGCGACCGCGCACCGGCTTCGCGCGCTGAAGCGCGTCGCGCGCTTTCGCGAGGGGCACGCCCGCGGCGACACCGGCGGCGATGGCCGCGAGCGCGTTATGAACGTTGAAGCGCCCGACGAGCGGCAAAGCGATCTCGACCGACTGACCGCCCGTCTCGACACGCACTCGTGATCCATTCGCGTCGGCCGCAAGCACCGTTCCCTGGACATCGGCATGCGCGTCGATGCCGTACGTGATTACCTTCGCGCCCGCCGCGCGGTCGACGAGGTACTGCCAGTGCGTGTCGTCGGCGTTCAGTACGGCGGTCTTGGGCACGCCCTTGTCCACACCTTGGCCGAGCATGTCGAAGAGAAGCCCCTTCGCTTCGAGGTAGCTCTGCAGCGTGCCGTGGAAGTCGAGATGCTCGGGCGAGAGGTTCGTGAAGACCGCGATGTCCACCTCCGTGCCTCGCAGCTTTCGAAGCGCCAGCGCGTGCGACGTCGCCTCGAGCACACCCCACGTTCCTCCGGCGACGAGGAGCTCGGCGAAGAACTCCTGGATCTCCACCGCCTCCTGTGTGCTCTGACGCGTGTCGTTCGCCTCGACGTGGTCGGCGACCTTGAAATCGACCGTCGTCGCAAAGCCGGTGATCTCACCGCCCGCCTCGAGCACATCGGACACGAGATGCACGGTCGTGGTCTTCCCATCCGTGCCGGTCACCGCGACGAGCTTCAGCTTGCGGGTCGGGTGCTCGAAGAGCTCCGCCGCGAGATCGGCCAGCGCGGCGCGACTGTCGGCGACGACGGCGACGGGCACCTTCGATCGGATCTTCTTCTGCGCGACGACGGCCACCGCGCCTCGCTTCACGGCATCGGCGACGAAGTCATGCCCATCGCGGTGGAATCCCTCGATCGCGACGAAGAGCGTCCCAGGCGCAGCTTTGCGCGAGTCGTACGCGATCGTGCGCACGTCCAGGTCCTCGGCGCCCACGGGCACCGCGACGTTCGCGCTGGCGAGAAGCGGACCCAGCTTCACAGGTGACTATCCGCGCAG
>DATEZK010000333.1:0-4482 GCA_035255665.1 Candidatus Limnocylindria bacterium | reverse complement strand
CGCCGACGTAGCCGACCTGCTGGAACCATCCACGAAACCGGCTCCGACAGGCGCTCGCTCACGGTGCGGGCCGAGACGGTCCCTTAGTCAGCTCTTCTTCGGACGCTCTCCCTTGCCGACGAGCCAGCCCCAACGATCGAGCGCCTTCTGCTTCGTCGCCGGGGTTGGGAGCTGCGACTTCGGGAACTTGTCGCGCCACTCCCACGGCCGCGTCGCGTCGATGATCGCGCGCGACGAGAAGCCCTTCTTGTCGGGGTGGATGCGCGGGTCGAGCGGACCGCTCCAGGCACGGGGGATGATGTCTATCGACTCTGCCGGCTCGGACCGCGTGCACATCGCCCAGAGGACCTGCTCGAGATCCATCACGTCGATGTCGTCGTCCACAACGATCACGTAGCGCCCGAGGTACGCGCCGGTGTGGACGCTCGCCGCGGCGTGACCGACCTGCCGCGCGTGCCCGGCGTAGCGCTGGTTGATCGAGACCGCGTTGAAGAGACGCGAGCCGCCGACCTCGTGGCACCAGACGCCGACGATGCCGGGGATGCTCGCGGATTCCAGGTCGCCACGGAGCCGTGCCGAACGCATGAACGCGCGATAGAAGGACTGCTCGTCCGGCGGGACGTTCGGTGGCGAGGCCAGGATGATCGGGTCGTTGCGGTGGTAGATCGCGTGGACGCGGAGCACCGGCTCCTCGCGCTCGCCCGAGGCGTAGTAGCCGGTCCACTCGCCAAAGGGTCCCTCGACGGCCTTGTCGTTCGCGTCGGCGAATCCCTCGATGACGATCTCCGCGTCGGCCGGGATCGGCAGGCCGGTGACCGGACCCTTGACCACGCGATAAGGCGCGCCGCGCACGCCGCCGGCCCAGTCGTACTCGGTCGTGCCGTACGGGATCTCCGTGCATGCGGCAAGGAACAGCAGCGGGTCCCCACCCGGGACGAACGCGACCGGCATCTTCTCGCCGCGCGCGAACCACTTGTCGCGGTGCTGGCGTCCGTGCTTGCCGGGAGAGATGTAGAAGCCGAGCCGTGTCTTGTCGTGGACCATGACGCGGTAGGTGCCGAGGTTCACCCAGTTCTCGTCCGGATCGATCGTGACGTCGAAGCTCCCGGTGCCGAGGTAGCGGCCACCGTCGAACTCGTGCCACTTCGGCGTCGGGAAGATCGTGCAGTCGATCTGGTCGCCGCGCAGGACGTTCTCGAAGACCGGACCGTCCTTCACGACCTCCGCGGTGATCGATGGGATGCCCTTGCGCACGCGCTCCTGCCACTGACGCACGAGCTCGTGGGGCGACGCGTCGATCGGAAGACCGAGCGTCACCGCGATGCGCGCGAACGAGCCGAGCCCGTTCGACAGCACGCGGAAGCCCTTCTTGTAGCCGGGGATCTCGTCGAAGATCGTCGCCTTCGACGGCCGCGTCCGTCCGAGGAGCTCCGTCGCCATGCCGATGTCCTCTTCAGCGGTCGCGCCGGTGACGACCTGCAGCTCGCCGATGTCGTCCACCCTCTTGAGCCAGTCGCGAAGATCGGTGGGTGTCGTCGTCTCTGTCCTGATCGTGGTGGCCATGGCCGCCTCCTTAGCCCTCGTCCTCGTCGAATGTACGCGCCAGCGCGCGTGGTCTCCAGCCGTCATCGGGGATCGCGGTGCAGTGCTCCACAGGGAACTCGACCCATACCTTCTGGTCGCGGCGCAGCGTGGTCGTCGGGTGCGCGCGAGCCCGAACGAGCAGGTCACCTATCTCGACCACGCAGTCGAGCCGATCGCCGAGAAATGCCGCCACGCGCAATGTCCCGGCGAACTCGTTGGGCAGGCCGGCGGGCTGCGACCGTACGACGATGTTCTCCGGCCGCAGCACGAGCAGCGCCTTCGCGCCCGGGCCGAGGCCGTCCGACAGCGCGCACACCACCGTCCCGCCGAGTGCGCTGATCCCGCCTGACACGACAGCGCCCGGGAGGAACGTCGCTTCGCCTACGAAATCCGCGACGAAACCGGAAGCGGGCTCGCGATAGAGATCGCGCGGCGCGCCTTCCTGGACGATCTTCCCGGCGTGCATCACGGCGATCCGATGCGAGAGGAACAGCGCCTCGCCCTGATCGTGGGTGACATAGATGGTCGTGATGCCGAGGCGGCGCTGCAGCTGGCGCAGCTCGATGCGCATCCGCTCGCGCAGCTTGGCGTCCAGGTTCGAGAGCGGCTCGTCGAGGAGAAGGATCTTCGGTCGGCGCACGAGCGCACGGGCGAGTGCGAGCCGCTGCTGCTGCCCGCCCGAGAGCTGCGGCGCCGGACGGTCCTCGAGCCCGTCAAGACCAACGAGGGCGAGCGACTCCTCGACCATACGCGTCGTCTCCGCTTTCGACGGCGCGTGTTCGCTGACACGCAGTGGGAAAGCGACGTTCTCGAAGACGCTCATGTGGGGCCAGATGGCGTACGACTGGAAGACCATGCCGATGTCCCGCGCGTGCGTGGGTACGAAGCGACCGGGACCCGACAGCACCGCGTCGTCGAGACGGATCGTCCCGGATTCGGGTCGCTCGAGGCCCGCGACGCAGCGCAGCGTCGTTGTCTTGCCACAGCCGGATGGGCCGAGCAGCGTGAAGAAGCGGCCGTCCTCGACGGTGAACGAGATGTCCTCGACCGCGCGGACGCCACCGCGATCGGTGTGGAACGTCTTGCGTAGTTCCGTTACCTGCAGCATCAGGCCTCGCGTACCGTGCGGCCGCCGAGCCGCTGCAGGATCGCCACGAGGACGACGAGCAGCACGATGAGGAACACCGAGAGCGCCGCGATGGTCGTGTAGTTGCCGGAGTCGCGCAGATCGAAGATGCGCACGGCAAGCACGACGCTCTCGCTGGAGTACAAGAGGATGCTGCTGCCGAGCTCGCGCAGCGAGATGATGAAGATGTAGACCCAGGCGCCCACGATCGCCGGGCGCAACAGCGGCAGCAGGATCCGCGTGAACGTCGGCCACCACTTCGCGCCTGCGGCGGCGGCGGCCTCCTCGAGCTCGCGATGGATCTGCACGATCCCCGCGCTCGCGCTGCGGATCCCGTACGGGAGATACCGCGTGACGTACGCGACCAGGAGAATCCAGAGCGTTCCGTAGATCCGGATCGGCACGGTGAAGTAGACCCAGATGAGGCTGATGCCCAGGACGATGCCGGGGATGGTGATCGGCACGAACGCGAGGAAGTCGAGCAGGCCGCGACCGGGTGCCCTCGTGCGGATCGTGACCCACGCGATGATCGCGGTGAGAGCCACGACGATCGTCGCGGCCGCGGCGCCGAGCATCAGGCTGTTGCCGAGAGCGCGCCGGGTGAGGTCGTCGGTGGCGATGAACTGGTAGTTCCGGAGCGTCAGCTCGCCGAGGGTCTCGAGGGACGGCGGCGTGTAGACGCGCACGAGGCTCGCGTAGATCAACACGAGGAGCGGTAGCGCGATCGCGACGACCGCGTACAGCCCGAGCAGGGCGATGGCGACGATGCGGAACCGGCCGAGCTCGACGCGGCGCGGGCGGTATGCCTTGCCGGTGACGGTCGCGAATCGCTCCGTCCGTCTCACCATGCGGTTGTGCAGCAGCAGGCCGCCGACCGAGATGATCAGTAGGACCGTCGCGTAGGTCGCCGAGAGCCCGAAGTTCGGCGGGTACTGGTTGAGCGAGGTGTAGATGCGCGACGTGTAGACGTAGATCTGGCCCGGGAGGCCGATGATCGCCGGCACCTCGAATCCTTCTATGGCGCGCACGAAGAGGATCAGGACCACCGAGGCCGCCGTGGGCAGGAGCAGGGGGAGCGTGATGCGGCGGAACGTCTTCCACGGGTTCGCGCGACTCGTGGCCGCCGCCTCCTCGAGGCTGGGATCCATCGTTCGGAACGCGGCGCTCATGAGCACGAACGCGAGCGGCGCGGTATGCAGGCCCTCGATCCAGATCATCCCGGGCAGGGTGTAGACGGACATCGAGAAGCCGAAGAGTGCTTTGAGCGGCGCGTTGATCCACCCGATCTCCGGGCTAAGGAGGAAGAGCCACGCGATCGTGTGCACGATGCCGGGGACGATGAGCGGGACGAGGGCGAGTCCGTACCAGATGCTCCGGCCGGGGATGTCGCTCCGTTCCACCGCCCACGCGACGCCCGTGCCGATGGCGAACGCGAACAGCGCAGACCCGACGCCGTACATCACGGAGTTCGCGAGCAGCTCCAGCGAAGCCTGGTCGGTCAGCGCGCGCTGGAAGTTCTGGAGCGTGAACTGGAAGTCGAGCGCACTGCTTCCCGACGACAGGCTGCCGAGCAGGAGCATCGCGAGAGGGACGATCGTGAGATAGCCGAGGAGCAGCGCGGCGGCACCGACGATGAGGACGTCCGCGCGCCACGCCGGGAGACGTATCCCGGCGCGGCGCGCGACGGTGCTAGCCGCCACTTAGTGCGCTACTTGATGCCGAGCGTGGCGCGCCAGAACTCGGAGTCCTTCGTGAAGTCCGCGCGGAGCGCG
>DATEZK010000332.1:0-2101 GCA_035255665.1 Candidatus Limnocylindria bacterium | reverse complement strand
TACCGATCGAGAGTCCCAGCGGGATCCCGGCGTCGCGCAGCTCGCCGGGCAGTGCCACGGTCTCAGCCTTCTCGAGAACGCGACGCGCGACACGCGACGCGACCTCGGTGTCGGCATCGGGAAGGATCACGGCGAACTCGTCGCCGCCGTAGCGCGTCGGCACGTCGTACAGGCGGACCGCTTGCTTCAGCGCCGAAGCCACCGACTTGAGGACCTGATCGCCGACGCGGTGTCCGAAGCGATCGTTGATGAGCTTGAACTTGTCGACGTCGACCATGAGCAGCGCGAGAAGATGTTCGGCGCGCAGCGCGCGATTCGTCTCCGCCTCGAGTCGCTTGTCGAAGTGGCGCCGATTGAAGAGCCACGTGAGCGGATCGGTCTCGGCGAGGCGCACCAGCGCCTCGCCCTGCTCCTGCTGGACAAGGCACGCTCCGATGTGGCCGGCAATGATCTCGAGCGTCGCGAGGTCGGTCGCTTCGAATGGGCGCCCGTCAAAGCGGTCCGTGACGTTGAGCACGCCGCGGGCTGAGTCGTCGATCATGATCGGGACGGACATGAACGAGTCGGATCGGTACTGTCCGCCGCGCACCGCGACGGGGGCATCTCCACCACGCACGAGAAGCGAACGCTTCGACGCGACCACGTGACCGGCGACACCCTCGCCCGGTCGCACGCGCACGGCGCGCTTGACGTCGTCGGCGAGCCCGAGGGCATGCGCAATTACGAAGTCATCGGAGGCGTCCTCGCGCAGCATGAGCGAGGCGCGCTCGCCGCGGACCAGCTCCGTGGCCACATGAAAGATCGAGTCGAGCAGATCCTCTGCCCGACCAACAATCGGGTCGTCCACTTGTCTCCCCACTCTTGCGTCGCGGCGCGCACCGGGCCAGGCGATCCGTCCTTGCCTGCTTCCCTGTTGTTACTTCGGGCAGTCTGCGGTGCAACTGAAGTCGCTAACAAGGTGGTGTTACCGCTTTGACTGCTGACCGATACCGCCGGCCCCTGGCCGGACTCACGTCACTGCCACTCGCGGGCGGCGACCTTCACGAAGAGGGCGAGGCCGTCGAGTCGTGTCGCGAGCACGGAAGTGGCTCCGTCGACGCTCTGAAGCGCCCCCGTGACCACCACGGCGGCGTTGGCGTCGAGCACGCGCTTGTATTGACGGTACGTTGAGGGCCGGATGATGACGTTCGCCATACCAGTTTCGTCCTCGAGGGATAGGAATACGTGACCTTTCGCCGTCTCGGGGTGCTGCTTCACGACGACCGCGCCGGCGACGTGGACGGTGGCGCCGTCGCGGACACTGGCCAGCGCGGCCGCCGTCAGCGCGCCGCGACGATCCAGATCGGCGCGGTAGAAACGCATGATCTGCGGACCGGTGGGAATACCGGTGATGCGGTAGTCGAGCGCGACGCGCTCCTGCTCCGTGAGCGCGGGCAACGCCGGTGCGTCGGACGTTGGGAGCGCGAGCGCCGGACGCGTGAACGCCGGTGACGTGCGATGTGCATCGCGTGCGCGCCACAGCAGCTCGCGACGCGCTTCGCCGAACGCGTCGAACGCGCCGAGCAGCGCGAGGTTGCGCAGCGCCTCCTCTTTGAGTCCGACGCGTCGCGCGAACTGGTCGAAGCTCGTGAACGGACCGCTCGTCTCACGTTCACGCACGATCGCCTCCGCCTCCGACTCGCCCAGTCCCTTCACCGACTCGAAACCCAGTCGCACATCGTGAACGCGACACGTCCGGCGGCGCGCGATCGTGTTGGAGCTGTCGACCGGATGCAGCGCGTCATCGGCGTGCGAGCACTCTTCGACGATCGCCTTCTCCTTCGAGCGCGCGACATCGACGGGGAGGATCGCGACACCGTGTCGCTTCGCGTCGCCGGCGATGACCGCGGGTGAGTAGAAGCCCATCGGCTGGTTGTTGAACAGCCCGACGTAGAACTCAGCCGGGTAGTAGAGCTTCAGATGCGCGGTGTGATACGCGGTGAGCGCGAACGCTGCCGCGTGGCTCTTGCAGAATCCGAACTCAGCGAACGCCGCGATCTGGCGGAAGATCTCGTGCGCGATCTCGCCGCTCACGCCCTTCGCGTGCGCGCCCTCTACGAAC
>DATEZK010000331.1:0-2710 GCA_035255665.1 Candidatus Limnocylindria bacterium | reverse complement strand
CGTTTGGACCGACCAGGCCCACGCGATCACCGTGGGCGATGCGGAACGACACATCCTTCAGGACCTCACGAGCGCCGAACCAGCGCGCTACTGCCTGGATCGAGAGCACGCTCATGTCTCTATCCTGCGCCGTTTTGCGCGCGCGACCGGAGCTTTCTGGCACCGCGGGCAGTGGAAGGTCCCGCGGCCGCCCACGACCGTGCGCACGATCGCGCGGCCGCAGCGCGGGCACGGCTCGCCGGCACGGTCGTAGACCTGGGACTCCCGCTGCATCCGGCCCTGGCCACCACGCGCGTCGAGATAGTCGCGACGCGAGGCGCCGCCGAGCCGGATGCCCTTGCGGAGCACGAAGCGGAGCGCCTCGCGCAGCCGGGCGACCTCATCCGGGCGCAGCGAGCCGGCGGTCCTCAGCGGATGGATTCGCGCGCGCCAGAGGGCCTCGACGTCGTAGATGTTCCCCACACCGGCGATGCCTCTCTGGTCGAGCAGCAGCGGCTTGATCGTGGACTTGCCGCGTTTCTGCAGGAACTCACGCAGCCAGCGGGTCGTAAAACGCGCTGTGAGTGGCTCGATCCCAAGCACGCTGTGCAGCGGGTCACCCGCGCGACCACGCCGTCGGTCGCCGTTCTCCGACAGGACCGCACGCTCGACGATCGCCATGCGCCCGAACTTGCGCGTGTCGCTGAAGCGCAGGAGCGTGCCGTCGGCGAACGTAATGAGCGCGCGCACGAACGTGTCCTCGGGAGCGTTCTGCTCTCGGAAGAGCAGCTTCCCGGTCATCCGCAGCGACACGATCAGCGCCTCGTCTCCGTCGAGCTCGAGGACGACGAACTTTCCTCGCCGTCCGACGCCGGTGATCGCGCGGCCGCTGAGTCGGCTCGCGAAGTGCGCCGCCGGCACCGGCTCCGTGACGCGGTGCCAGAACGACTCGAAACCCGCGACGCGTCGCCCGATGATCAGCTCCCGCAGCTGCCGCGCGATCGTCTCGACCTCGGGCAGCTCAGGCATGTGTGGCGGCAGGCTGCTGGATGCGCGTCATCTCGTCCCAGTTCGTGCCGGTGCGAAGGTCGACCACGAGCGGCACGTCGAGCGAGTAGGCCGCGGACATCTCCTCGCGGAGGATGGCGGAGGTCGCGTCGACCGCGTCGCGAGGTACCTCAACGACGAGCTCATCGTGCACCTGCAGCATGACGCGCGCTGACGACTCGGTCTCCGCGAGCCGGTCGTATACGCGGCGCATCGCGATCTTCATGATGTCGGCCGCGGTGCCCTGGATCGGCATGTTGATGGCCATGCGCTCGGCCGCGTTGCGGATCGCGGAGGTCCGACTCGTCATGTCCGCGATGTAGCGGCGACGGCCGAGCAGCGTCTCGACGTAGCCCTGCTCGGCGCAGAATGACTTGGTCTCGATGATGTAGCGCTGGACCTGCGCGTAGCGCTTGAAGTACTCGTTGATGAAGCGCTGCGCTTCGTCGCGCGGCATCCCCATCCGCCAGGCCAGCCCGAAGTCGCTCATGCCATAGATGATCCCGAAGTTGAGCATCTTCGCGACGTCGCGCTGCTCGCGGGTGACCTCGTCCTCGCTCACGTTGAAGCCCGCGGCCGCGGTCCGGCGGTGGACGTCGGCGCCATCGCGGAACGCCGCGGTCAGCGCCGGGTCGCCCGACATGTGCGCGAGCACGCGCAGCTCGATCTGCGAATAGTCGGCGGCCAGGAGCACCACATCGGCACCGCCCGCGACGAACGCGCGCCGGATCCGGCGTCCAAGCGGCGTGCGGATCGGGATGTTCTGAAGGTTGGGGTTCTTGCTCGAGAGCCGCCCGGTCGCCGCGACCGCCTGATCAAAGGTGGTGTGCAGACGACGCGTGTCCGGATCGACGAGCGGGCCGAGGCCTTCGGCGTACGTCGATCGCAGCTTCTCGATCTCGCGGTACTCGAGGATCTTGTCGACCACCGGGTGCGCGGTGCGGAGCTCCTCGAGCACCGCGGCGTCGGTTGAATAGCCGGTGGCGGTCCGCCGGCCGCGCGGCAGCTTCAGCTCCTCGAACAGCAGTGAGCCGAGCTGCTTCGGCGAGTTGATCGGGAACTCGTGGCCGACGGCGTCGTACGCCTCGCGCTCGATGCGCGCGACCTCGCGCGCGAACTCCTGCCCGAGCGATTGCAGGTAAGGCAGGTCGACCGCGATGCCGGCCTCCTCCATCTCGACGAGGACGTCGACCAGCGGTAGCTCGATCTCGGCGAACAGCTTGCGCATCCCGAGGCGGTCGAGGTCGGCGTCGAATTGCGCACCGAGGCGCGCCGCCGCGACCGCTCCCGCGCCGGCGCGCGCGAGGCGCTCTTCGGGCGTCGGCACGCGGTGCGGATCCTTTCTGTCAGCGACCGGCAGAACGGGGACTTCGAGCTTGAGCCGTTCTGCGGACAGGTCCTCGAGCGTGTGATAGCGGCGGCTCGCGTTCACGAGATAAGACGCGAGCATGGTGTCCATCGTCACACCGCGCAGCTCGGCGCCCGCGCGGCGCAGCGCGCGACGTGCAGTCTTCGCGTCGTGCGCGATCTTCGGGATCGCCTCGTCGGCGAGGACGGATGCGATCGGCGCCGGGACACCCGAGATCGTCGGCACGTACCAGGCGTCGTCGCCCGCCGCGAGGCCGAGGCCGAGCAGCATCGGGTGGCGCCCGACATCGACGTCGGCGTGCACGGCCACGCTGGC
>DATEZK010000330.1:0-7752 GCA_035255665.1 Candidatus Limnocylindria bacterium | reverse complement strand
ACCCCACCGCCGTTGGGCGCTCGATCGAACCAGACCGATTCGATGTCGCCCATGAGCAAGTGGATCGCAGCACCCGGATGACAGATATTCAGATCGACAGGCGCTTTGGCCGGATCCGAGCGTGATTCCGCCGGGGAGATCACGAGCGGGTAGCTCGCGCCGATCGAAAGCGCTCCACCGAATTCCGGGCTATCGATGAACTCCTTTGCTTTGACCAGCGCCGGAAAGAAGTAGTGCTTGTAGCCGACCTGGACCGTCTTCCCGCTCCGTTCCTGCGCCGCGAGCATCGCTTCGACCTCGCCAACAGTCGACGCCGCGGGCTTCTCCATCCAGACATGGAGGCCCTTTTCCAGGGCCGGTATGACAAAGTCGCTGTATTGCGGCAGGCCGTTGCGCATTCCAAGCACAAGCAGCACGGCTTCTAGCCCCGCACTCGAACTCCACCGAAGGAGTTCATCGAAGCTTCCGAAGGAGCGCTCAGCGCCAAAGCTCCGCGCATACGCCTCGGCGCGACCAAGGTCGACATCGCAGGTCGCAACGAGGTCGACGGGGAGATAGTTGAGGGCCGGAAGGATGTTGCGAAAGGCATGCTCGCCGCAGCCAACAAGCGCTACGCGCATTCGGTTCTCGTACTCATGGCGGAAGCGCAGCGACATGTTCGTCACCGATCAGGCATCTCTTTTCTTCCCGTTCGCCAGCGCGCGCGCGATTTCCTCGATCCGAACACCCTTCAAGAACGGCAGGCACAGACCACGACTCGCGTCGAGCTGTCTCTGCCATGAGGCATCGATCGCGCCGGCGCCCTGATACGCGCCGCATAAGGCGCCGACCAGGGCGGGCAGGGAGTCCGCGGCCTTGGGTATCCCATTCGCGAGGAGGACGCCGTCACGCAGATCGCCGCGGCACGCCTCCGCGAGTGCGAACGCGGCGGGGACCGTCTCGGGCGCGGCATTCCCGTACGAGTACACGGTGTTGATCAGGCGGGTCGTCAGCAGAAGCATCAGCGTCTCTGGCGCGTCGCGCGAGTCGACCCGGCAGCCACGCGCGATCGTGTCACCGTGCGCGATCCAGGAGTCGCGCGGAAACGCTCCGCGTGCTTCCGTCAGGGCCTCGTCGAGTCCGCTGCCGGCGGCGAGCGACGACACCGCGACCGCCATCGCCTGCGCCGCATACACGCCGTCCTCCGCGTTCGTCACCTGGGCGTCGAGCAGCGCGAGTCGTTTCGCACGTTCCCCGTCTCCGGCGACGTGCAGTCCGATTGCGACCGCACGCGGTGCCGCGGAATCGTCGTAGTGCTGCGGATTGTCGGAGCCGGTCGCGGGTGGATGAAGTCCGCGTCGGAGGTTGTCGATCGCGGCGCGCTCGGAGAATCCGGTCAGCACCCGATCGGCGATGGGTAGGATGCGGTCGCGCCACGCGTGCTCGAACGTCTCGGCCACGGCGTCCGTCGCGGCCAGCACCGTCTGAGCCGTGAACAGCGCGTATTCGGTGTCGTCGGTCGGACCGGGCTCCAGGGTCTGCGCCTCGGTGCGGTGCGTGAACGGCAGCGTCATGCGCAGGATGCGTTCGCGGTCGCTCTCGAGGTTCGTCCGCCACAGGAATTCGCGACGGCGTTCGTGGAACTGATGCGTGCGATGGAACAGGGCGGGGAAGGCGATCGCGTCGCCGAACGCGAGGCCGAGAAGCGCGCCGTAGGAGCGGCCGAACCGGTCCACTTACGCCGCGACCTCAGCCTGCGCGAGCAGCTGCGCTGCGAGCGCCTCGATGTCGAGGCTCGCTACGAAGCCGATGCACTTTCCGGGCGAGAGCGTCGCGCGCTTGGCCCAGTCGTCGGGGATCGCGTCGCGACCGCCGCGGGCACCGGCCATCGCGCCGGCCATCGCACCGATCGTGTCGGCATCGCGACCCAGCGAGATCGCCGCCGGCACTGTCCGACGGAACTCACCCCCCGTCGCAGCGAGGGCGCCGAAAGCGAGCCCGACCGCCTCGGGAGCGAGGTCCGCCCACGGCCACCAGCCGACCACCACTTCCTGACCGAGGCGCTCCAGCGCCACGTCGAGATCTTCGGCTCCCGCTGCAAAGCCAGGTCCGGACCCGACGCTCGTGACGCGGCGAAGCACGCGGCCGGTCCATGAGTCGCGCGGCACGGCATCCACACCCGCGGCGAGCATCTCCGAGGGTGAAGCGCCGACCATCGCCACGGAGATCGCGGCGGCAACCGCCTGCGCCGCTGCGATGCCGTCCCGCGCATTCGAGACGCTCCCGAGAGTGACCGCGAGTCGCGCGGCGAGCTGCGGCTGCCCCGCGGCGACTATGCCCGCCGCGCCGATGGCCATGGCGACCCCGTCGCTCCACATCTGATGATTGAAGGCGCCGGACAGCGGAGCACGCAGACCTGCTGTGAGGTTGCGCGTGGAGATCACGTCCGAGAAGCCGCCGGGCCGATACGCGCGTCCCGGCCCGAGCAGCTTGTCGCGCCACTCGGCCTCGACTTGCTCGAGGGTGATACCGGCGCCGTAGGTCGCGAGAAGATATGCGTTGAACAGCGTGAAGTCGGTGTCGTCGGTCCCCGATGACGTCTCGCTGACGAATCCGGTGACACGTCCGTACCGCTCACGGATCTGGGCCGCACTGCGGCCTTCGACAGGTGCGCCCATCGCGTCGCCGACCGCCGCGCCGATCAGAGCGCCATACGCGCGCCGGAGCAGGTCCTCCTTGGTCATGCGCAGACCGCCGAGGTGCGCTCGACCGTGTTTCCGATCCCGTCGGCCTGTTCGCCGCCAAACGTCAACACCTGACCGTTCACCACGGTCGCGGCCAGCCACGAGCGTGCGGTGCGCAGCGGCGGTGGATGGCACACCCGTCCGGTCCGCGGGTCGATCCGCTCGATGAGGCTCAGGAAGCCGTCGCGATTGAAGCCGCCGATGAGGAGGAAATCCTCGCCCGCATTCACGAACGCGGTCCACGTGCGAGGTGTGAGCGGCCAGGCCAGCGGCTCCCATGCGTCGCGGGTCGGGTCATAGCGCTCGACGCTGCTGAGGAAACCTTGTTCCACGGCGAAGCCGCCGATCGCGTAGAGAAAGTTCTCGTCGGTCAAGAGCGCCAGACCGCGGCGCGGTGATCGCAGCGACGCGCGGCGCTCCCACCGCTTCGTGTCGAGCCCGTACGCTTCGACGGTCCCCAGGTACGCGTCTGTGTCCCCGTCGCTCGACCCGTTGAAGCCACCAACGACGAAGAGCTCACGCCCGAGCACCGCGGCGGCCGCCTCACGGCGCGGCGTGGGCAGCATCGTTGCGGTACGCCAGCCCGACTGCTTCGACGCGAGCGTCTCGACGTCTCGGACCAGGCCCTCGTCCTGACTCCACCCGCCGATGACCCACACAGCGTGGTCGACGACCAGCATCGCATGCTGGCTGCGTGCGTGTTGCAGGGATGGACCCGCTTCCCACCTGCGCGTCTTGAGGTCGTAGGTCTCGACCGTGCTCAGCTGAGTGGCCTCGCCGTTCCAGCCGCCGACCGCGTAGATCCGTTCCTCGAGGACGGCCGCGGTAAATGCCCGGCGTGGCGTCAGGCCGGCGCTGGTCTCCGCGACCTCGGTCGCGCAGCCGACCCAAGGCGCGGCGACGGACGCGAGAAGCAGCGCAACGATGGGCCGACGGAGCAGTCGAACTATCCCTTGATGCCGACGCTCGCGATGCCGCCGATGATGTACTTCTGTGCCAGGAAATAGATGATCGCGCAGGGCAACATCGCAAGGACCGCGCCCGCCATGATCAGATTCCATTCGATGTGGAAGCGGTCACGCAACGTGGCCAGCCCGAGCTGGATCGTGAAGTCTTCGGAATTGTTGATGTAGATCAACGGTCCGACGAAGTCGTTCCACGTCCACAGGAACGTGAGCACCGTGATGAGCGTGATCGGCGGGATGCACAGCGGCATGATGATGCTCCGATAGATCCGCCACGTGGACGCGCCATCGATCCGCGCGGCCTCATCGAGCTCGCGCGGGATCGTCATGATGTATTGCCGCATCAGAAAGATGAAGAACGCGCCCGAGAAGGACGATGCGAAGAACGATGGCACGGTGAGCGGGAGATACGACCCGGTCCAACCGAGCGTGCTGAAGAGGACGAACTGCGGGATCATGAGGATCTGATTCGGGATCATCAGACCCGACAGCACCAGCAGAAACAGGATGTTGCGTCCTGGGAACTGAATGCGGGCGAACGCGTAGGCGACGATGCTGCAGGAGAACACATTTCCGACGATGTTGACCGCGCAGATCAACGTCGAGTTCAGGGCGTAGCGGACGAACGGAAAGCGTTCGAAGAGCAGCCCGAAGTTCTCCCAGTGAAATGGATCCGGAATGTAGACAGGCGGCCACGCGAAGATCTGCCGCTGATCCATCAGGGCCGTTGCGACCACCCAGCCGATCGGGACGCCGATCAGCGTGACGGCGAGTAGCAGCAGCGTGAGGTATACGGCCGCCTTGCCGATATGCCGCCGCCAGGCCGCAGAGATCAGCGGCACGGTCGTGCGCTGGGCCCGTGGAGACACGGTGGCGGTCCCCATCAGCCTTTGACCTCAGACTCGTAGTAGACCCACATCGGCGAGCTCTTGAAGATGAGCGCGGTCAATCCCAGAAGCGCCGCGCCCAGCAGCCACGCCAGCGCCGACGCGTACCCCATCTCGAAATCGTTGAACGCGGTCCGGAACATGTGCAGCAGGTAGAACAGGGTGGAGCGCACGGGGCCGCCGTCGGTGATGACATAGGCGGCCGTGAACACCTGGATCGCGTCGATCATCTCGATCACGAGCTGGAACAGCAGCGTGGGCGTCAGCATCGGAACGGTCACGTGCCAGAACTTCCTGAGGGCACCGGCTCCGTCGAGCGCGGCAGCTTCGTACAGGTGGGGAGGAATGTTCTGCAGCCCGGCCAGATAGATGATCGCGCTCCCGCCGACCCGCCACAGGTTCATCAGCACGATGCTGAAGAGCGCTGTGTCGGGATCCCAGAACCATTTCGGCCCCTCGATCCCGCCGAGGAACAGGAGCGAATTCACGACGCCGTACTCGGGCTGCAGCAGCCACATCCACATCAGTGAGACGGCGACGCCGGAAAGGACGACCGGCAGGTAGAACGTCGTACGGAAGAGGTTCATGCCCCGCAGCTTCTGGTTAAGGAGGAGCGATAGCGCCAGTCCGCCGACGAGATTCAATGGGACGGCCAGGACCGTGTAGGTCAGCGTCACCTTGACGGCCTGCCAGAAATTCGCGTCTCCGGTGAACGCCTTGATGTAGTTGTCGAGCCCCACCCACGTCGGTGGGGTCGTGATCCGCCAATTCGTGAAGCTCAGGAAGAGCGACGCGAGCATCGGTCCGGCTAGAAAGACGACAAAGCCGATCAGCCACAGGCTGACACCTGCGTAGCCGTCGATCGGACCACGCATGGACGGACGACGCACGTAGGCCCGTATTCCCAACGCGCGCCTCCGTGAGAAGGATTCGACCGCGGAGGCTGGGGACCGGCGTATCGCCGATCCCCAGTCTCTACCGCCCTAGGTGATTACAGCCCCAGCTTCTTGCGTTCGTCGTCCACGAGCTTCTGCGCAGCCGGGACGACCTTGTCGAGCTCGCTCTGGATGTCGCTGCGCTTGACCTTGTCGAGGTAGATGCGGTCGTAGAGGTCCTGGTTCAGGGCAGCGACGTTGTTGAAGTACGGGAAGCGTCCGGCGAAGGCCCACACCATGTCCGTCTCGAGGATCCTGTGGAAGAACTTGACCCGCGCGTCGTTAACCGCCGGGTGCTCCTTCCAGAGGGCCGGGATCGCTCCGGTGAAACCCTTGTTGAGGTTCTGCAGGTAGCGCTGACCCGGCTCGCCCGCGTACCACTTCAGCCACTCCCACGCCGCTTCCTGGTTCTTGCTGGCGGCGGGAATACCGATCTGGATCGCCCAGCCGTTGGTGATGATCGGCGTGCCCGGTACCTGTGGATTGTGCACCAGCCCGTACTTCACGCCGGCCTGGTCCACGGTCTGGAACTGGCCGTTGTTGAGAGGCGCGAAGCCAAGGCGGCCGGTCTTGAAGAGGTCGATCGGGCCGGAGCCCTCCGTTCGGAGGACTTCGAACTCGGCGGCGGTGGGGACCGCACCGGAACGCGCGAGGTCGTAAGTGAACTCGAGCGCCTTCACGGTCTTCGGGCCGTTCATGTAGCCAGCGACGGTCTTGCCGTCGTCGCTGAAGGGACGCGCGCCGAACGCGAACATCTCGCCGCGCCAGATGCGCGTTTGGATCGTCGCGCCGAAGATCTTCTTGCTGCGATCGCTGATCTTGGTCGCGTCGTTCAGGAACTGGTCCATCGTGTATCCCCACTCGGGATACTTGATGCCCTTGGCGTCCATCAGCGTCGTGTTGTAGAAGTACATCGTCGCGCCGACGTCCGACGGCAGGCCGATGACCTTGTCCTGGTACAAGCAGCGCGTGTCCCAGTGGATCTTCGAGAACTGCGCGGTGTTGAACTTGTCTCGCGCGATGAGCGGCCGTAGGTCGAGTGCCGCGGGGAACCAGTTGGCGTTCAGGATCGATGCGACGTCTGGTACGCCAACTGCCGAGCCCATGACCGTCGTCATCTTCTCCGAGTAGCCGTCATCGGGCAGGAAGTTGGGCTTCGGCGTGACCCACCCGGCGTCGGTCTTCTTGAAGACATCGATCATCTGGAGAGCGGCGGCCTGGGAGCCCCCGATCCCAGAGCTGCCTGTCCCGATCCACCAATCGATGGTGGTCGGTGTGCGAGGTGTACCTGAGGCCGCGGCGGGCGGCGCCGCGCTGGGTGCGGTCTGACCTGGCGCGCAGGCGGCGGCCACTAGACCGGTTGCGGCGGCGCCGGTGGCGTAGAGGAACTTGCGACGGGTCATGCGTGATCGCGTCATGTTCTCTTCTCCTCAAGAGCGTCTCGAAGACTCAAAGGTCGATTACAGGGAACTTGATGCATCAGGTCCGATGGCCTCCCCTCCGGTGAGCGTCCATTCCAGGACGCCAGTCCACTCCCGCGGCTGTAAACGTTTTCACCAAGGCGGAAACCTACGCCGGTGCGCCACGGTCGTCAATAGGTGAGCCCCGAGGGGGCAGGTCTACAGTCAGGCATCGTCACGCGATCAACACGGAGGCCGGAAATGGGCGAAACAGGCTGGTACACCGACTGCGAGCAGGGTCACGCCAAGGAGCGCGTCAGCGGCAAGACCGAGGACGAGTTCGTCAACAACGTGAAGCGGCACCTCGGCATGCAGCACAAGGGCATGGCGATGCCGACGCGCGAGGCGATCCTCGCGATGGGCAAGCGCGGCTAGCTCGCGCTAGCGGCCTCTCGTTTCGCCGCTCAGTCCGGCGAGTGCACCAGCTGGGCGGGGAAGGCCGCGAGACCAGAGCGCCAGTCCGACGAGCACCGCCACCGCCAGCCACGGCAGCGCGTACGCGATCGCGAGGGCGCCGTGCGTCTGGACGGCCTGAACGATCGCCGGAGCGATGCCTAAGACAACGACGACGGCTCCGCCGACGAGCGCGATGAGCACAAAAGCCACGCGCGCCGAGCCCCAGAGGCTGCGGGCGAGCCGCTGGCTAGGCGCGAAGGCGAGCTCAGCCGCGATGCCGAACAGTGGGAACAAGAAAGCAAACAGGACCATGCGCTGGTAGGTGAGGAACTCTTCCCGTCCGAGTGTGAAGAACAGCGGGCCGAACATGACGAGCAACGCCACAC
>DATEZK010000329.1:0-3909 GCA_035255665.1 Candidatus Limnocylindria bacterium | reverse complement strand
CGCCGCTCACCTGGTCGCACGCCGCATTCGTGAGCGCCGTGCAGCGCTACGCGCGCACGTCGGCTCGAATCAAGGGCCGCGCGCATGACCAAGCAGTCCGCTCCGGCGAAGTGATCGCATGAGGGGACCCCTCGCGCGCGGGGGCCCTCGGTGGCGACTCGCCGCGATCGCACTCACGCTCTTTTTGACGGCATGTCAGCCGAATCCAGGTGCCATTCCGAGCGAGTCGGCCGCACCCGGAGTGGGTACGCAGGCGAGCTTCATCCTCGCGAATCCGGGCGGCTTGTTGGCGCTCGACAACACGGCGCGCACGCTCGGACGCATCGTGGATCTGCCGCCGCAAAGCGCGCCATCGGCGCCGTCGCTCCATCCGAGCGGAAAGTCGATCGTCTTCGCGCTCACGGCGCAGCCCGATCCGAAGCGAGGGTTCGGCTCCGACCTGTACATCGTGAACGTCGACGGCACCGGCCTCCGCCCCATCGTGCAGCACGAGTCCGACAACGTCTTCTACGCGAGCCCGCGCTTCGACACGACGGGCAACGTCGTCTACTTCCATCGCCGCGCCGCGATCATCCAGAACGGCTCGTTCACCGGCAATGACGATGCGCTCGAGCGGCTGGACCTGCGTACCGGCGAACGCAAGCGCCTCGTGAAGGACGGCGCCGATCCCACGATCAGCCATGACGGACGGACGCTCATCTACGTGCATCTGAAGGACGGCCAGGTCGACAACCTGTGGCGCGCCGACATCGACGGCGCGAACGCCCGTCCGCTGCTGCAAACGCGCGATACCTTCTGGTACCTGCAGGCCCCTCGCTTCTCGCCCAACGACTGTGTCGTGGCATTCTCGGCCGCCGGTCACACCGTCACGCGTGGAGGCGGCGGGAAGCTCGCGCATCTGGGCGTGCCGTCGGACCTTTTCCTCGTCCCATGCGACGGCTCGGGCGTGAAATCGATCGGTCAGACCGGTGATGACGTCGTCCCCGCCTGGTCGCCCGACGGGACGAAGATCGCGTACGTGGGGCAGGGCGGCTTCTTCGTGCTCGACGTGAAGTCGGGCGTCGCGCGCACCGTCGCGCAGGGTCAGGACTTCTTCTTCGGCGATCTTCTCTGGCTGAAGTGACCCGCGCGCGGCCCGACCCTGCGACGCTATTGGCGTATGCGGCGATGACTCTGATCGCGGGCAGCAACTTCGTCGCGGTGCGCTTTAGCAATGAGGAGCTGGATCCCTTCTGGGGCGCGACGCTGCGATTCGCGGTCGCGTGCGCGCTCTTCTTTGGCGTGATGCGGTGGCGACGCGCGGCAATGCCGCGCGGGCGTGCGCTCGCGGGTGTCGCGATCTATGGCGCGCTCGGGTTCGGCACGTTCTACGCGCTGCTGTATTGGGCGCTGCGAACGGTGCCCGCCGGGCTCGCGTCGGTGCTCGTCGCGCTCGTGCCGCTTCTCACGTTCTTCCTCGCGGTCGCACACGGGTTGGAGCGCTTTCGGTTGCGCGGGCTGCTCGGCGGGCTGATCGCGGTCGCCGGCATCGGGGTCGTCTTCGCGGAGCAGCTCGGTGGAACGGTGGAGGTCGCGGCGCTGCTCGCGTGTATCGCTGGCGCGGTATGCGTCGCGGAATCAGCCGTCGTGGCGAAGCTCTACCCGCGTGTCGATCCAGCGGCGACGAACGCGGTCGGCATGCTTACCGGCCTCGCGATCCTGGCGCCACTTTCGCTGGTGGCTGGCGAGACGTGGACGTTTCCCGCGCGGATGGACACGATCCTCGCGGTCATCTACCTCATCACGATCGGCTCGGTAGGACTGTTCGCGCTGTTCCTTTATGTGCTCCGCCGCTGGACCGCGACCGCGACGTCGTACCTGCTGGTCATCTCACCGCTCGTGACCGTCGCCGTCGCGGCACTGCTCGCGGGCGAGCAGATAACCCTGCAGTTCGCGCTCGGCGGAGTTCTGGTCGGGGTCGGCGTGTATGTCGGCGCTTTGAGCGAGTCGAGCACCAGCGTGCCCCAGCTACGACCTAAAAAGGCCTGACGCGCGCAACTACACCCGGATCTCGAGCTGCCCCGGGTCCCACGCGTCGCGCTTCATGACGTTGAGCGGATTGGTGTCGACGACAAGCACGCCGGTGGGTTGCTGCGTGATGTGAAAGAGATCGAGTGGTCGCGGCGCTGGATTCCGGAGGACCGCGGCAGTGTGCTTGTCGTAGCGCGAGCCGTGGCAAGGACACTCGAACTGATCACCTGCGACCGAGAACGGAACAGTGCAGCCAAGATGAGTGCACTTGCGGTACGCGGCGATGATGCCGCCCGGTGCATGAAGCAGGAAGAAACGGCCTTCGCGAAAGAGGATCGGGCGATCGTTGGTCTTCGCGAACTCCGCCAAGATCTCCGCCGCCGTGCCGACGGCCACGGGCGCTCCGAGACCGGTGATCCGCGTCACGCGCAGGAACGGTGCAACGGCAGCGATGAGCTCCACGACGATCAGCGTCACCACGCCGGCGAACCCGATGCGCAGGAGCTGACGCCGCTGAAGGCGCGCGCTGTCGATCGTTGACGGACGTATCACGCGGCGATTCTAGTTGGCTCTCACCGCCAGCCGTCCAATACCTATTGGGAATGACGACGATTCGCTAGGCGCTGGGCGGTAGCCGATAGCCCGCGAGCGCGGGCTCGCCCCGGAGCTTCGCGAAACCAGGCTTGATCGTGCCGTAGATATGCGTGAGGCGCTCGTCGTAACCGATGAAGGCACTCTTCATCGCGTTCATCGTGAGCGTCTCGACGTCTCCAAGCGTGAGGGCGAACGCTTGCGACAGGCGCCGGAACTCCTCGGAGAGTGTGACGTCCGACATCAGGCGGTTGTCGGTATTCACGGTCACGCGGAAGCGCTGCGCCATGAAGTGACGGATCGGATGTTCCTCGAGCGTCGGCACCGCGCCTGTGTCGACGTTGCTTGATGGACACAGCTCGAGCGGGATGCGCTTGTCGCGGATGTACGCCGCGAGTGGGCCGAGCTTCACAACGGTGGCCGCGCCCTCGGGCCCCGCGTCCGCGATGGCCATGTCCTCGTCGAGGCGCACGCCGTGTCCGATGCGGTGCGCGCCGCAGTACTGCAGCGCCTGCCAGATCGACCTCGGACCAAAGGCTTCCCCGGCGTGGATCGTGATCGAGAAGTTCTCACGCCGGCAGAGCTGGAAGGCCTCGAGGTGGGCCTTCGGTGGATGGCCGGCCTCCTCGCCGGCGATGTCGAAGCCCACCACGCCCTGCTCGCGGTGCGCGACAGCAAGCTCGGCCATCTCGAGTGAGTCGGTGCGATCGCGCATCGCACAGATGATCTGGCGCAGCGTGATCGGATAGCGCGCTTCGGCTCGCTCGAAGCCGCGCACGACGGCGGTGACGACCTGCTCGAGGTTCAGGCCACTCTGCGTGCTGAAGACCGGTGCATAACGGACCTCCGCGTAGACGATCCCGTCGTTCGCGAGATCCTCGCCGCATTCGAACGCCACGCGCTCGATCGCCTCGACGGTCTGCATGACGGCGATCGTGTGCGCGAATCCGCGAAGGTAGAGCGAGAGCGACCCGCTCGCCGCGCTCGCATGGAACCAGCGCGCGAGCTCACCCGGATCGGTGGTCGGTAGACCCTCGTACTTCTGATCGCGCGCGAGCTCGACGATCGTGGCGGGACGAAGCCCGCCGTCGAGGTGGTCGTGCAGGAGCACCTTCGGCGCGGCACGCAGCGTTTCGAGCGACAGCATCGCGGAGAATGATGCGCGCGTGGGCAAGCGCTCGGCTGAGGAGGACGCAGCGGTCATCGAGACTCAGCGCCTCCGACTCCGGCGGTGGCGCGATAGCGATCTCGCCGCTCTTGTTCGTTGGAACGGCAATCCGCGTTTCATGCGCCACATGGGTCGAGGGC
>DATEZK010000328.1:0-4125 GCA_035255665.1 Candidatus Limnocylindria bacterium | reverse complement strand
TTCCGTGCCGACGCTCTCGCGGACGGGGAGCTGCGCGCGTTCACCGCGGCCGCGCGCGCCGCACCCTTTCCTCTGCTGCTGGGCGGACAGACGCTTGTGTCGGGCGTCCTGTGGACGCTGGTCGAGGCCGCGTGGTCCGGTCATCCCGAGCCTTGACCCTCAAGCTCTTCGACCACCACATCCACTCCGAGCGGTCCGACGGCACGGTCTCGCTCGAGGAGCGCGCGCGCACCGTCTCGGTGCGACCGCACGGCGTGTCGGACCACTTTCCTTGGCGCGAGAAGCTGCGCAACGACGACGACGTGCTGCGCTACATCGACGACGCCGCGCGACTCGGACTGCGTGTCGGGCTCGAATACGACATTGGCGTCGCGCCGCCGCTCCGCGAGACGACGCGCGCGTCGCTCCACTACATGATCGGCGCTGTGCATCAGCTCCAGGTCGACGGGGTACGGATCCCGTTCGACGACGCGGGCGCGTTCCTCAAGGGAAAGATCGCCGCGTTCTCCGGCGATCGCTTCCGCGACGGCACGCTAGCGCGACGGATCCGTGAGCGCATGATCGAGGTCGTCAGGGTGAGCCTCCAGCGCGACGGGATCGACATCCTCGGCCACGGGACGATGTCGCCCCTCGCGGCCCTCGGGGATCCGGAGGGCGCATACCCCGCCGAGTGGCAGGAGCAGCTCATCCAGCTGTGCCTCGACGCCGACGTCGCGATCGAGGTGAACGAGGCGTACGGCGTGCCGCACCGCGAGTTCCTCGAGCGAGCACTGCGGATGGGAGCGCGCTTCTCCGTCGGTTCGGATACCCATTACGCGCTCGCTCCGCTCGATAAGACGCAGGCGATGATCGAGGCCGCGTCGTTGCCTCATGAGCGATTCCTGGTGGGCGAACGGGTGCGCGCGCCTCGCTAGGCCGGCGCGTCCTCCACCAGGAGCTCGTATACGAGGATGCCGATCGCGCCCAGCAGCGTCAGGTGAACGAGATTGCCCGCGATGTTGAATGCGAGCGCCACGAACCATGCCGCGACGAGCAGCCAGACCAAGATCCAGCGGATGCGGTGACCGGTCGCGGCGCTCACAAGGGGAGGGTATCGTCCGTATACTTTCGATGCAGGGGGGCGCTCCTGCTACTCACCAGCGGGAGGGGACGCCGTGTACGGGGGCCTGTCCGTCTACACCGGCAACGCTCATCCCACCTTCGCGCGCGACATCTGTCGTGCTTTGGAGATCCCGCTCGGTGCCGCCGAGGTCTTCAAATTCGCGAACGACAACATCTTCGTGAAGGTCAACGAGAACGTGCGCGAGCACGACGTCTTCGTGGTGCAGTCGCTGACCGGTCCCTCGGTGAGCGACTCGATCATGGAGCTGCTGATCATGATGGACGCGTTCAAGCGCGCGTCGGCCGGACGCATCACGGCGGTCATGCCGTACTACGCCTACGGCCGCAGCGACAAGAAGGACCAGCCGCGCGTTCCCATCACAGCGCGCCTCCTCGCCGACATCATCGCGGTCGCCGGCGCGAACCGCTTCCTGACAATGGACATGCACCAGATGCAGATCCAGGGCTTCTTCAGCATCCCCGGCGACGAGCTGTCGGCGCGCAACCTCCTGGTGGAGTCCCTGCGCACGATCGTCGACCGTTCGCATGACGAGAGCGCGCTCGTCGTGCCCGACCTCGGTTATGCGAACCAGGCGCGTCGGATCGCCGAGCTGCTGGATATCCCGCTGGTGTTCATGCAGAAGACGCACCGCGACAACAGCGGACGTAGCGAGATCGTCGGCGTCATCGGCGACATCGACCGCAAGCGCGCGATCGTCATCGACGACGAGATCGATCGAGGCACAACGATGCTCAACACGATCCGCGTCCTGCAGGAGCGCGGCGTCGATGAGATCTGGGCCGCGACGACGCACGGGGTGTTCAGCGACAACGCCGCTGAGCGTCTGACCGCGAGCGGCATCGTGGAGCTCATCACCACCGACACATGCCCGATGCCGCCATCTGTGCGTAACAACGAGAAGGTGCGCGTCCTCACCGTCGCTCCGCTCTTCGCGGAGGCGATCCGCCGGATCCACGAGGGCGAATCGGTCGGCGCGCTCTTCAATCCACCCGGTTCGCAGATGCCGCTGCCGGTCACCTAGCGAGCGTCTGTTGGGCGGCCTGGGACGCTTCTTCGACTCCAACGAGGGCGAGCTCCGACGACTCCGGAAGGTCGTCGAGAAGATCAACGCGCTCGAGGAAAAGACCAAGGCCCTTTCCGACGATGCCCTGCGCGCGAAGACCGCGGAGTTCCGCGAGCGCCTCGCGAAGGAAGACAAGCTGGACGACGTGCTGCCGGAGGCGTTCGCAGCCGTTCGCGAGGCGGCGCGCCGGACGCTGGGCCAGCGACACTTCGACGAGCAGCTCATGGGCGCGATGGCGCTCCACAAGGGCCACATCGCGGAGATGAAGACGGGCGAAGGAAAGACACTTGTTGCCTCCGCCGCGCTTTACCTCAACGCGCTGGCCGGCAAGGGCGCGCACCTGGTGACCACGAACGACTATCTCGCCAAGACGGGTGCCGGCTGGATGGCGCCGATCTATCACCTCCTCGGGATGACGGTCGCGTACATCGCGCATGAGAAGTCCGCGATCTACGACCCCAGCGTCGTGCTCGAGGCGGTCGACGAGCGACACCGCCACTGGCGCGACGTCACCCGGCGTGAGGCGTACCTCGCCGACATCACGTACGGCCAGAACAGCGAGTTCGGATTCGACTACCTGCGCGACAACATGGTCGATGACCTCGCGCGCATGGTGCAGCGGGACCTCAACTTCGCGATCGTCGACGAGGCCGACTCGATCCTCATCGACGAGGCTCGTACCCCGCTCATCATCAGCTCGCCCGCGGAGGATGTTTCCGAGCAGTACTACCGCTTCGCGACGATCGCAAAGAAGCTCCGCCCCGAGATCGACTACATCCTCGAGGAGAAGCATCACTCGGCGTCCCTGACCGAGGAGGGCATCGCGAAGATCGAGAAGACGCTCGGCGTGAAGAACATGTACGAGGGCGACATCACCTCCGTGCACTTCATGGAGAACGCGCTGAAAGCCGAGGCCCTCTATCACCGGGACAAGGAATACGTCGTCAAGGACAACGAGGTCATCATCGTCGACGAGTTCACCGGCCGCCTCATGCCGGGGCGCCGCTGGAGCGACGGGCTGCACCAGGCCGTTGAGGCGAAGGAGCGGGTCAAGATCCAGCGCGAGACGCGCACCTTCGCGACGATCACGATCCAGAACTACTTCCGCATGTACAAGAAGCTCGCCGGCATGACGGGTACGGCCGCGACCGAGGCGGAGGAGTTGTTCAAGGTCTACAAGCTCGAGGTCACGCAGATCCCGACCCACCGGCCGATGGTGCGCAAGGACGACCCGGATCTCGTGTACCAGACCGAGCAGGGCAAGTGGAGCGCGCTCATCGAGGACGTCAAGGACCGCAATGCGCGCGGTCAGCCCGTGCTCATCGGCACCACATCGGTGGACAAGAGCCAGCAGCTTTCAGACGAGCTGCGCCGGCACGGCATCAAGCACGAGGTCCTGAACGCGAAGAACCACGAGCGCGAGGCGCTGATCATCGCCCAGGCCGGTCAGAAGGGCGCGGTCACGCTCTCGACCAACATGGCCGGTCGCGGAGTCGACATCCTGCTTGGCGAGGGCGTCGTCGATCTCGGCGGTCTTCACGTCATCGGAACGGAGCGCCACGAGGCGCGGCGGATCGACAACCAGCTCCGTGGCCGCGCCGGTCGGCAGGGTGACCCGGGTTCGACGCGGTTCTTCAACTCCCTCGAGGACGAGCTGATCCGCATCTTCGCGTCGGAGCGCGTCGCAAGCCTGCTTGGGAGCATGGGCATGAACGACGAGGCGCCCATCGAGTCGCGGATGGTCACAGGGGCTATCACCCAGGCGCAGATCAAGGTCGAGACCCGCAACTTCGATATGCGCAAGCGCGCGCTTGAGTTCGACGACGTACTGAACAATCAGCGCAACGAGATCTACAAGGACCGCCGCAAGATCCTGGAGAAGGGCGACGTCCGCGAGACCGTCCTCGAGTTCCTGCATGACGAGGCCGCATCCATGCTC
>DATEZK010000327.1:0-5557 GCA_035255665.1 Candidatus Limnocylindria bacterium | reverse complement strand
ATAATCAAGTGCGGTCCCGAGCCGCCGCCCGCACCGCCAATGGGCTGTCAAGCACGCGTCAACGCATGGACCATGCCGAAGTGGACGCGGTCGCACGTTTGAATCGGTCGAAGCCGTAACGGACGTCACACCAAAGTGCGGTATTCGCAATACAACACCGTGATAAAGCGCTGGATCGTTCTCGACCTCGCGGACGAGGGCTATCGCCGACCGGCGGGTCTGACGATCGTCAGCTTCGGTGCAGCCACCAACTGTAGTCAGGGGTGACCGCCGCTGTTTCGCTCAACTTGAGGCGGGTCGTCTGCCGCAAGTCACGCCGGCAAGGAGGTCCCTTCGTGTAGTGCGACCGGCGGTGATTCTTACCGCTTGGTGGTCAGATGGTGGTCAATGCTTCGTTTATCCGAAGCAAATCCTCTCCGGGCTGGCGAATTCCTCAGCAAATGCTGAGCCGACGGGCAGACTCGAACTGCCGACCGGCGGTTTACGAAACCGCTGCTCTACCACTGAGCTACGTCGGCGCGGATTTCTTAAATGATTCTCGCATACCTACTGAATGTTGAAGCAACGGTTCGGTGCCGTTGCCCGGTTCTTCTATGGAGAACCTCATGCGTCGGATCCCATCCGGGCTATTCGAGACCGTCATCAAGTAGGGTGTCTAACGCGATGATGGCCCGCCTAGCAGCGATCGGCGCGGATCACCGGGACGACGAGACGATGAAGCGAAGCAAGGCGCTGCTCGTCTTGATCTCGGTGTTGATCCTGCCGATCGCTGTGGTGTGGGGCAGCCTGTACCTCTTCTTCGGCTCGTGGGTCGGCTACGTGCCGTTCGCCTATGCCCTGATCCTGCTCGGTGCGCTCGTCGCCTTCGCCCGCACAAGGAATTTCGCCTTCCTGCTGCGCGTGAACCTGGTCGACATCCTGCTCGCGCCCACGCTGTCGATGATCCCGCTGGGCGGTTTCCTTCCGTCAGGGGGCGTAGGGATGTGGGCCATCCTTGCCCCGGTCGGCGCCCTCGTCTTCAGCGGGCAACGCGCGGGACTGCGCTGGTTCGTCGCATACGTCGCGGTGTTCATGACCTCGGGCATCGTCGGTCAGATCGTGGGACCGGTGTCGACGGTCCCGGACTGGTTCACGAGCACGATGCTCGGCCTCAACGTCGCCGTGGGGGGCTCGGTCGTCTTCACCCTGATCGCGACGTTTCTCGCCCAGCGCGATCGCGCGATGGACGCCCTCGCGCGCGAGCAAGAACGCTCGGAGAGCCTCCTGCTGAACGTATTGCCCAGGGACATCGCGACGCGCCTCAAGGCCGGTGAGAGCCCGATCGCCGATTCTTACGAGCACGCGACGGTGCTGTTCGCGGACATCGTCGGATCAACGATGCTCGCTGAGCGGCTGGACGCCAAGCAGCTCGTCGCGCTCCTCAACGGGATCTTCGCCCGCTTCGACGTCCTTGCGGAAGAGCACGGCGTCGAGAAGATCCGGACTATCGGCGACAACTTCATGTGCGTCGCGGGGGTCCCACGCCGCCGCGCGGATCATGCGCAGGCGATGGCCCGCCTGGCCCTCGACATGCGCATTTACGTCGACGAGCTCCGTGCATCAGGTGAGGACCGCATCGACTTCCGGATCGGCATGAACAGCGGGCCCTGCGTGGGCGGGGTCATCGGTCTGCGAAAGTTCGTTTTTGACATCTGGGGCGACCCCGTGAACACCGCGAGCCGGATGGAGTCACACGGCGTGCCCGGGCGGGTCCACCTCAGCGACGCGACGTACGAGCTGATCCGCAACGACTTCGAGTGCGAGCCGCGCGGGACGATCGAGGTGAAGGGGAAGGGACCGATGCGCACGTGGTTCCTCGTCGGGGAACGACGTACTCAGGCGGAGAGCGCGCGGCCGGAGGTCGCCGCGGCGAGTCCTTTGTGAGCGTCCCGATCGAGCGCCAGCGGTCGAGGAGAGTTCGGTCATGCGGCGGACTCCACAAATCGGGACGCGAGGACGCGGATGATGGCGAACGCCACCTGCGGCCGATCGCGGAGGATGCTCTCGAACTCCCGCCGGCCGATCGTGAGCATTCGCACCTGGCCGTCAGCGACGAGCGACGCCACGCGAGGGATGTCCGCGACGATAGACAGCTCGCCCACCACCTCGCCAACGCCGCGTTGCGCGAGAAGCGAACCGTCGGGACCTATTACGCGGACCGCACCGGACGCGATGACGAACATCCGATCGCCTGTCTCGCCGAGACGTGCGATCGTCGATCCGCCCTCGTACAGCTCCTCATGCGCCAGCGACGCGACCTGCTTTAGGTCAACGGGTCCCAGGCTCGCGAAAAGCCCGACCTTTCGTAAGAACAGCAGACGCTCTATCACCGAGATCGTCGATAGCGTTTGCATCGCATTCCCTCCACTGAGCGCTTGCAGTGCGGCATCGCGGACGAGCTCGTCGGGATCGGTGAGCACCAACTCTTGAAGGACCGCGCTTGACGCCTGCGCGTCGTGAACGGGCTGCTCCCACAGAGGCAGCAGCGGACGCAGGATGTCGCCGCCCTGCGCGTCGATGAGCTCGACGGCGCTGGCCCGGCGCTCGCGGTCGCTGCTCTCGAGCGACTCCAGCACGAGGTCGACTCTCGCGCGGCCAGCCGTCGCCAGCGTCGCGCGGATCGCGCGCTGCGCCGGACGGCTCGCGCGGTCGCGGAGCGCGTCGCGGACGAGGGCGTGAGCGTCGCTGATCGGCTCACCGATTCGGCCAACGCGTCCCGCGTCCGACGCCGCGTCGTTTGCTGAAGCGCGCGCGATCGACAGGAGACGCGCCTCTGCTGCGGGCGAGCGCATCTCGGCGAGTGCGTGGAGGGCGTCGGCCGCGACGAAAGGATTCGGATCGTCAAGGAGCGGGCCAAGGTCCTCGGCGGTCGCCCACGGCGCGCGCGCCAGCGCCGAAACGGCGATGCGCCGTACGCGATCATCGGTGTCGACGAGGAGCTGGCGCAGAAGGTCCGGCGACGGCACAGCACGCTTCGCCAGCGCTTCGGCCAGCGCGCGGCGCGTCTCCGGACCCTGCGCATGTGCGAGCTCGTCCAGGCGATCGCCGCCCATCGCTAGCGCGACCTCGGCGCGGACAGTCGGATCTGGGTCATCGGAGAATCGCGCCAGCGCGTCAGTCGCGCCGATCGCGGCGAGCGCCGCGATCACCGTCCCGCGGACGTCGTCGTCCGGATCGTTGAGCGCGAGCATCAGCTGCGGCGTCGTCGACGGCAGAGCGAGGCCGCGCAGGATCTCTGCTGATACGCGACGCTCGGATGCCTCGGATGACTGAAGGCCGCGCAGCGTGACAGCCAGCGCATCCGCATCGGTGCGGAGCGCACCGAACGGGTCATCCTCCGGCAGGAACGGCTGCGGGCGGCCGGCCCGCAGCGCCTGCGCGAGGGCCGAACCGTACGCGGCGCGCGTCCTCCACACGATGCCGATCGTGGCGACGGATGCGGCGATGCCGACCACCGCGAGCGCACGCGGGTCGATCGCGTCGCCGACGAGCAGCACGACGCCGGCGAGCGCGATGCCGGCCTGCCCAGGCACGCCCTCCATGAACGCGCGGATCTGATCACGACGCTCGGGCGGCACTGGGTTGAAGAGCGCTTGGTACGCGGTGTCCGCGATACCGGCCAGCCAAACGGTCTGCGCGAAGCGCGCCGCGACGAGGACGGCGAACGCACCGCTCACCGCGATCGCGACGAAGCCGGCGAGGTAGACGGCGCCGAACGCGACGATGGAGTTCACGACGCCGGCTCGAGCGTACAAGCGGTTCGCCACGAAGAGCGAGAGAAGAAGCGCGACGACAGTCGTCGCGCCGTTGAACAAACCGAGGAATGACGCGAGTTCCGCTTCGTTCGGGTAGGCCACGCGAGCGCCGCGGCTGAACGGGAGCGCGAGCGAAAAGTAGAGGAGCGAGAAAAGGACGAGCGCGACCGCGAGGAGACGCAACAGCATCGAGGCGCTGACGATCGAGAAGCCACGACGTATCTCGGCGACCAGTCCTGTCCCCGCCGCCACTGTCAATCGCGACACGCGGTGACGGAGGGCGAAGGCGATGCCTGCCGCGACCGCGAGCGCGAAGGCCCACGCGAGCAGGAGGTCGCGAACGTCGAAGACGCGCACGAGTGGCGCGACAAGGAGACTTCCGGCCACCGTGCCGGCGATCTTCGCGGCGTTGAGGAGCGGGAACACGCGCTTCGCCTGGCGGACGTCGCACACCGCGCCGGCCAAGCCCCACGCGCCGATGCCTTGGAGCGTTGTGACGACGTTCATGCCCAGCCAGAGCGCCGCGTACACCCACGGGACGCCGGTCGACGCCGCGATGCGCTCGAGCGCGACAACTCCGGCGAGCGCGGCCGGGAGCGCGACGTACAACCTTGCGCGATCGCGACCAGCGAGCAGTCCGCTGGCGAGGAGCGTGCATACGAACGTCGTCGCACCGAGCGCCACGTAGAGCAGCGGCAGCTTGGCAAGGTCGAAGTTCGCGAACAGGAGGGCTTCGGTCGCGGTCGCGCCGATCGCGCCGCCGGCGGCGGTCGCCACCATGAGACCGGCAAGCGCCGCGACGAGGTCGGCCTCGCCCGGTGCGACGCCCGTAATGCGGCGGTAGAGGCGCACCTACGACCCGGCTGGGCCTCGTCCCGCACCGACCCCTTCGTCGAGCATGAGCGCTATCTGGATCGCGGACTCGTCGAAGTACCCCTTCGCCACGGCCGCGACCTCCCGATCCGTCGCCACGGGCTCCGACCCGGGCGGACTGTCCCAAGTGACGTAGACCTCGTTGAGAGTTCCGTTTCTCTCACGGATGAGGCGATCGGTGCGGTAAGCGTGACCAACGGTCGGAAACTCCATATAGGTCGTGACGAAGTCTGGCGAGTCGCACGCAGTGATGCGGAACACCGTCTTCCCTTCGAGGTTCTCGCCGTGCCGGCAATGGAACTCCGCGCCGAGGTACGTCCCTTTCGCGCCCGGGATCATGTCGACGCGTGGGACACCCAGATAGCGGGCGCGGCTTCCCGGCTCCATCAGGATCCGCCAGACCTGCTCAGGCGTACCGGTGTATCGGTATTGAAGGTGAAGCTTCGCCTCGGCCGGCGCTACCTCGACGACGCGGTCCTTAAGCGCGCGCTCCTTCACTGGCGCGAGGTCGGCGTATGCGCCCTCCACCGTGCCGACGTCGTAGCTCTGCGGCGCCTCGACGAACGCGTCGCGGTCCGACTCGGGCCAGTCCGCGAGCGCCGCCGCGGTCGCGAAGATGTACTCGCGCAGCGGCACCGTGTTCTTAGCGAGCCGGTGGACGAGATTCACGTCGTTGCCGTAGAGCTGCACTGCCGCGCCGATCTGCTGCCGCGAGAACTCGCCCTTGTGCACGATGAACTTGAGTCCGAGGTCTCCGGCGCTCGCGCATGCGCGACACGGACACGTGGACAGCTCGCGTATGTCGCGCAGGCGGTAGTGGAAGCGGCCGAACGTCTCGTGCAACCAGTCGAGGATCTCCGGATCAGTCCGCTCCACGGTCGCGCAAAGGG
>DATEZK010000326.1:0-2508 GCA_035255665.1 Candidatus Limnocylindria bacterium | reverse complement strand
CGTCTCGCGAGCCCGCCACAGTAGGAGTGCGCAGATCGCCGCGACGATGACCTCTGCGGCCTTGGTCGCGAGGCCGATGGGCTCCACCGGCAGCTCGCCGCGGCTCGTGGCGTACGCGAGCACGAGCCCGACCGCGTAGAGGAGCACGAGGCCGTCGGCGATCTGCCGCCGCGCGAGAACCGCCCCTGCGCTGAGAACATAGCCGAGACCCATCAGTCCGAAGACTGCGCCTCTGGTCGGTTCGCCAGGGATCAGATCGGCGAGCGCGAGAGCGATGTGGATCGCCGCGGCGACAAGCGCGGCGACCGCCGCGATGATGCGGAGAGCGAGCTCGCTTCTCGCGCCTATCCGCCCGCTGTCGTCTTTGTGCTGCGTCGCCAGAGCACCACGGCTCCGATGAGTGCGACGACACCGAAGACGGAGTGCGCAAGGTGCGTCTTGCCCAGGCCAATGTCCTCGTGATTCAGCGGAAAGGGCGGTGCGTGATCCAGCAGCAAGTACAGCCCCACGACGATCAGAACGACCGCTAGCGCCCTCAAGGGGTTCCTCCTCCGTTGTCAGCGAGCACCCGCTCAGCATGATGCCGTACGTGGCGCACCGCGACTCGGATCAGAAGCTCACGAGCGTTCTTGCCGAATCAGAGCGAAAATGGACGCTCCGGACCGATGAGTTCTCCTGGTCTCACGCGTCTAAGCGGATGAGAACGGTAGACCGAGCCGGCCAGCAGCTCGCGAAGGAGGACGCGTGAGCGATCAGCCCGACAGCCCCACCGCGGCACCGCGGGCGACACGTCGCGAGTGGATCGGCCTGGCGGTCCTCACGCTCGCTTGCCTCGTTTACGCGATGGACCTCACGGTCCTGAATCTCGCAATACCGCGACTGAGCGAAGACCTGAGGCCAAGCAGCGCGCAGCTGCTGTGGATCATCGACATCTACGGCTTTCTCGTGTCTGGCGCGCTCATCACCGCAGGCACGCTTGGCGATCGCATCGGGCGCCGCAAGCTGCTGCTTATCGGAGCGGTGTGGTTCGCCGTCGCGTCGCTGTTCGCGGCGTTCTCGACCAGCCCCGAGATGCTCATCGCGAGCCGCGCGGCGATGGGCATCGCCGGCGCGACCATCGCGCCGTCCACGCTCTCGCTCATCTTCGCTATGTTCCTCGACCCGAAGCAGCGCACGACGGCCATCGGGATGTGGATCGCCGCCTATTCCGCCGGCAGCGCGGTCGGTCCCGTGCTCGGCGGCATCCTGCTCGAGTTCTTCTGGTGGGGCTCGGTCTTCCTCCTGGGCGTTCCGGTGATGGTGCTGCTCCTCATTCTCGGGCCGCGCATGCTCCCCGAGTACAAGGACCCGAACGCGAAGCGCCTCGACCTGCGGAGCGCCGCGATGTCCCTTGCCGCGATCCTTTCCATCGTCTACGGCCTGAAGGAGATCGCGCAGGACGGCATCGCGGTCGTCCCTTTGCTTTCTATCTTGGCCGGTATCGCGATCGGCTTCGCGTTCGTACGCCGTCAGCTCACGCTATCCGCTCCGATGATCGACGTGCGCCTGTTCCGCATTCGCGCGTTCACCGCGTCGCTCGGCACGTACATGCTGAGCATCTTCGTGGCCGTCGGGTACTTCCTGTTCATCGCGCAGTACTTGCAGCTCGTGCTCGGCATGTCGCCGCTCGTGGCCGCGCTATGGTCCCTGCCCTCGGCCGCCGGGTTCCTCGTGGGATCGCTGATCGCGCCGCGCATCATCCATCGCGTCCGGCCATCGATCGTGATGGGCGCTGGCCTGGCCCTCGCGGCGGTAGGCACGGTGCTGCTGCTCGGGCTGAACGGTCCGGCCAGCCTTCCGCTCCTCGTTGCCGCATCGACCATCATGTCGCTTGCGTTCTCACCGGTCATCACCCTCGCGACTGAGCTCATCGTCGGGAGCGCGCCGCCCGAGCAGGCCGGCGCCGCGACGGGTATGTCGGAGACGAGCGGTGAGCTCGGCGGAGCGCTGGGTATCGCCGTGCTCGGCAGCCTCGGAACGGTCGTCTACCGATCGGAGATCGCGGCCCGGATGCCCGCGACGGTTCCGCCCGAGGCGGCCGACGTCGCTCGCGACACGCTCGGTGGCGCCGTGGCCGTGGCGTCGGAGCTGCCGCCCGACGTCGCGGCCGCCCTCGTCGCCGCCGCGCGCGTTGCCTTCGTCGAGGGTATCCACGTCGTCGCCGCGATCGGCAGCGCGAAGATGCTCTGGTCAGTGCCGCGGCGCACGGAAACGGCCGACTCAGCGGAGACGCAAACGGCGACCGCTTAGAGGCGCGCCGTGCTACGCCGACGCCCTCCGCGCGCACTGCGCTCGGGAGGCAGCCGAAGCCCGCGCGACAGCTCGGTGGGGCATAGACTCCGCGCCGAAGTGGCCGACGTGATGGCAGTCAGCACGCGCCGTCAACGGCCCGTGTGGCTTGCCACGGCGCTCGCCATTCTCAGCCTCGGCTCGTACTACGTCTGGTGGTTCGGTGCGTCGTGGGCCGAG
>DATEZK010000325.1:0-2446 GCA_035255665.1 Candidatus Limnocylindria bacterium | reverse complement strand
CTCGCTGATCGCGAACGTCTTCGTGAACACTGCGAAGATCACGGACTGGTAGCCGAGCACCACCGCGGCCGCGGCGTACACCAGCGTGTGGACATCGAGGCGCACCGAACCGACAGCGCGCTCACCGGGCAGCAGCCACAGCAGGAACAGCGTGCCGATGACCATCAGCACAACTCCGGGATACAGGAACAGCCAGCGCGGGCTGTACAGGAGAAGGAACCGTAGATGGCGCCAGCCGTCGCGCCAGGTGCGCAGGTGCGGCGGCCGGCCGCGCTTGTCCGGTCCGAGCGTGACCGGCACCTCGGTGATGCGCAGCCCATGCACCGACGCCTTGACGACCATCTCTGATGCGAACTCCATGCCCGTCGTGCGCAGGTCGAGTGCGAGGATCGGCGCGCGGCGGAAGCCGCGGAGACCGGAGTGGAAATCACCGACGTCGCTCTTGAAGAACAGGCGCCCGAGCCACGAGAGCACCGGGTTCCCCAGCCATTTGTGTAAGAACGGCATCGCACCCGGCGCGACGCCGCCCTTGAAACGGTTGCCCATCACGAGGTCGTAGCCGTCACGCAGCTTCGCCAGGAACTTGTCGATGGCCATGAAGTCGTACGAGCCGTCGGCGTCGCCCATCACGACGTACTCGCCTTGCGCCGATGCGATCCCCGTCAGGAGCGCGCTGCCGTAACCGCGGATCGGGACGGGGACCACGCGCGCGCCGGCAGCGGCCGCGAGCTCGCGCGAACCGTCGGTGCTGCCGTTATCGGCGACGATGACCTCGCCGCTGACGCCGTAGCGGGCGATCGCCTCACGCGCCTGCGTGACACAGTCGGCCACTGTCGCCGCTTCGTTGAGACACGGCATCACGATCGAGAGTTCGACTCGTTGGTCCAAGCCGCTGGCGATGCTAGCCCGAGACCCCCAGCCGGGCGGTGCGCACGCGATCGACGTCGGCGAACGCGCCGATGCGTGCGCGGACCTCGTCGGGCACCGGGTCGTCGAGGGTCAGGATCATGAGCGCCTCGCCACGCGGGTGGAGACGTCCGACCTGCATCGACGAGATGTTCACGTCGTGCTCGCCGAGCAGCGTGCCGACGCGGCCGACGAGGCCAGGCTTGTCCTGGTGCTTTGTCAGCAGCAGGTGCCCCTCGACCGGCACATCGACCCAGAAGCCGTCGATGAGCACGATGCGTGGCTCGCCCTGCACCAGCGTCCCCGCGACCTCGGTGCTGCCGACGCGAACGGTGAGCAGCGCCGCGTAGCGCGGGGCCTCGGTGTCGCGCCGCTCCTCGATCACCAGCCCGCGCGAGCGCGCGATCGCGAGTGCGTTCACGAGATTCACGCGCTCGGCGCTGAACGTCTCCAACAGGCCTTTCACGACCGCGGCGCGGAGCGGCTCGGCGTCGAGCTCGAGCAGCTTGCCGGCGTACGCGAGCTGCAGCTTCGCGGGGCGCTCGTCGAGCAGCTGCGCCACGAGGGCGCCAACGCGCTCGCCGCAGCGCAGCCACGCGCTGCCACCGGCTTCATCCGAAGGTGGACGCGGCGCGTTGACCGCGTACCGCGCGGGGCGACCCTCCAGAACGTCGAGGATCTGCTGCACGACATCGACCGCGACGTTCACCTGCGCTTCCGCGGTCGAGCCCGCGATGTGCGGCGTGAGGACGGTGTGCGGCGCGCCGCGGATGGGGGAGTCCGCCGGGAGCGGCTCGCTTGGGTACACGTCGAGCGCGGCACCGGCGATCGTTCCCGCTTCCAGCGCGGCGGCGAGAGCCGCAAGGTCGACGACCTCGCCACGCGCGCAGTTCACGATGACCGCGGTCTTCTTCATCTTCGCGAGCGCGTCGGTGTTGATGAGGTTGCGCGTCTTCTCCGTGAGCGGTGTGTGCAGCGAGATGACGTCCGCGGTGCGGAGCAGCTCGTCAAGCTCCACCAGCTGCGCTCCCGCGGCGCGCGCGCTCGCCTCCGTCGCGAACGGGTCGTGCGCGACGACGCGCATCTCGAAACCCGCCGCTCGGCGCGCGACCTCCGAGCCAACGCGACCGATGCCGACGAGGCCCAGCGTCTTGCCGCGCAGCTCGCGGCCGATGAACTTCGAACGCGTCCACTCTCCTGCACGGACGCTGCGGTCCGCGTCGGCGACACGTCGCAGGAGAGTCAGGGCGAGCGCGATGGTGTGTTCGGCCGCGGACACGATGTTGCCGAGTGGCGCGTTCACGACGTACACGCCGTGAGCCGTCGCCGCGGGGACGTCGATGTTGTCCACCCCAACGCCGGCGCGCCCGACGACCGTAAGGCGCGGGGCGGCATCGAGGATCTTCGCCGTCACCTTCGTCTCGCTGCGAACGATGAGCGCGTCGACATCGGCCAGGCGCGCCGCGAGATCGGCCTCGGCGAGGCCAGTGGTGATGCGAACGTCACAGCGCTCGCGGAGCAGCACGAGGCCGTCCTCCGC
>DATEZK010000324.1:0-3209 GCA_035255665.1 Candidatus Limnocylindria bacterium | reverse complement strand
CCGACGCCCATCGTGAAGAGCTCGAGGAGCTCGCGCGCGTAGTTCTCGTTCGGCGCGCGGCCGGTACTCGCCGCGAGGTCGAGGTAGCGAAGCATCGCGAGGTCCGGCGTGACCTTCAGCAGCATGCTCTTGAGATCGCCGAGCGCCATCCGCCGCCAGGTGAGGTTCTGCCAGTAGATGGCGGGTGAGTTCGTACCGACCTTCCGGTAGTCGCTGGTGAAGTGCCCGTGCCAGAAGAGCGTCATCCGTTCCGCGAACGGCGTTGGGCTCTTGGTCATCCAATCGAGCCACCAGCTCTGCAGGCTGCCGATGTTGATCGATGTGGTGTTCGTCATCACTGCCGGAAGGCGCGGGGTCGCGCTTGCGGCGGCACCCATGCTCGGCGCGGCCGATCGTCTTGCCGCTTCCGCCGCCGCGGCCTGCGCCATACCCACAGTGGTCTGTGATGGCACGGGTGTCGCGGTGGCGGCGGTTGTGGGCCGCGCTGACGCGCTCGCGCGCGGCGACATCGAGGCCGAGGCTGACGGTCGCGGTGCGGCCGGGGCGGGGAACACCGGCGGCTCGACGAACGCGGATTCGATCAGACGATCCACGGTGCGCGCGAATCCTTCGGACAGCGCCCTGTCGAGCTCTGCTTCGGTGGCACCGAACGTCGCGCGCCGGAGAAGATGCGTGATCTTCGCGCTCTCCTTCGCGAGCGGCGAGATCCAATCGACGTCACCGGCGAGCTTCGGAGCCGCGATCCCGCTGATCGGGGGCTGCAGCGCGACCGCGGGCCGGATGTTCACTGCTGGCAGGGTCGCGGGCCTGAGGGGAGGCACGTTCGACGGATCGAGGTCCTGCACCCCGAAGAAGGAGTCGTCCGCGACCGCGAACATCGCGTCGTACTCGTCCATCGGATCCGTCATGCCGGACGCCATCGACATGTCCATGGCATCCGTGCCTGCGTTAAGCGACGCGGTGTCGAGATTGCGCAGCCCGAGGATCCGGGCACCAGCGACGCCCGCACCTGCGGCGAGCGCGGTCACCAGTACCTTGCGCCGTGTCGGCCCAGCGGGGGCCGCCTTCTTCGTGCGCGTTCCCATTCCCTAGGCCGCCAGAACGAACGCCCTTCGGTGACGGTACGCTCGCGCCGCCGTGTCAACCGCGTCGCTATGGCGACATGCCGATTTCCTGAAGCTCTGGACGGGTCAGACGATCTCCGAGTTCGGCTCGGTCGTGACCCGAACGGCCGTTCCCCTCGTCGGCTTGCTCGTGCTCGGCGCCGGTCCCCGAGAGTTGGCGCTGCTCGTCGTCGCCGGGTCCTCGGCGGTGCTCCTGGTGGGACTCATCGCGGGTGCCTGGGTGGACCGCCTCCCGCGCCGCCCGGTCCTGATCTGGACAGACATCGTTCGGGCGGGACTCCTGTTCTGGGTCCCGGTCGCATACGCGTTCGGTTTCCTCCGGATCGAACAGCTCTACGTCGTCGCGTTCGTCGAGTCCGCACTCCGAACGCTCTTCCACTCCGCGTACCGTTCGTATCTCCCCGCGCTCGTCGGCAGAGACCGACTGGTCGAAGGCAACAGCAAGCTCGCCATGAGCTCATCGATCGCGGAGATCGGCGCGCCCGGACTTGCGGGCGCGCTCGTACAGATCGTGAGCGCGCCTTTCGCGATCCTCATCGACGCCATTTCGTTCGTCGTGTCCGCGATCTCACTCGTCGCGATCCGCGGCCGCGAGGTCGCGCGGCCGGCGCAGATCCGCGGCGCGATCGTGCGCGAGATCAGAGAGGGCCTCTCGGTGGTGCGGCGTCACGCCCTGCTGTTCCCGATGACGGCAAGCTCGGTGACCTTGCACTTCTTCGGGTCGTTCTACGGCACGCTGTACAGCCTCTACCTGCTCAATGACCTCGGCCTCACGCCGTTCCTCCTCGGCGTGGTCATCTCCGCGGGCGGCGTCGGATCGCTGGTCGGTTCTTTGTTCGCCACTCGGATCATCCGACGGCTCGGGATCGGGCGCGCCATCGTCGTGCTCTTCATCGCGAGCGTTGCGATCGGGATACTGACGCCGCTCGCGACGGGTCCGCTCTTTCTCGCCACGCTGATGGTGTTCCTGCCGCAGCTCATCGGCGACGGTCTCCAGACCGCCGAGAGCATCGCCAGCATCACGCTGCGCCAGGCCGTCACTCCTGATCGTTTGCTCGGGCGGGTGAACGCGACGATCGACGTGCTGGAGCATGGCGTCGCGCCCCTTGGCGCTCTCGTCGCCGCGGCGATCGCGGAGAGCTTCGGCGTCCGGTCCGCGATCGCCATCGCGTGGGTCGGAATGGCCTCCGGCGCGCTCTTCTTGCTCTTCTCGCCGCTGCCCCGCCTTACCTCGGCGGTGCCGGTCGCCGACGAAGAGGTGGCCGCGACCTAAGCCGGCCTGGCCTGGACCTTCATGAGCTCCGGGAAGTACGCGGACGCCTGCATCGTGAAGAGCTCCGCGTAGCGGCCGTCGAGCTGCATGAGCTCCTCATGCGTGCCGTGCTCCACGATCTGCCCCTCGTGCAGAACGTAGATGCGATCGGCCGAGCGCACGCTCGAGAAGCGGTGCGAGATGAGCAGCACCGAACGGCCCGCGAACAGATCGCGGATGCGCGTGAACAGATCGTGCTCGGCGCGCGCGTCGAGCGCGGCAGTCGGCTCGTCTAGAACGACGAGCGGCGCGTCGCGGAAGAACGCCCGCGCGAGGGCAACACGCTGCCACTGCCCGATCGAGATCTCCTTGCCGCCCATGAAGACCGGGCCGAGGATCGTGTCGTACCGCTCCGGCCACTCGTTGATGAACGACGTCGCGCCAGCGCGCTCGGCGGCGCGGACGATCGCGTCCGCGTCGTCGATCCGCTCGACACGTCCAAGTCCGATGTTCTCGCGCGCGGTGAGCATGAAGCGCGCGAAGTCCTGAAAGAGCACGGCCACGCGGTCAAAGATCCAGCCGGGTTCGCGCGTCGTGGCGTCGATACCGTCCCACAGAACGCGACCCGCGTCGGGTGGGTAGAGGCCGCACAGGACCTTCGCGAGGGTCGTCTTTCCCGAGCCGTTCTCGCCGACGAGCGCAATGACCTCGCCTTTGCGTATCTCCAGGGACACGTCCGACAGCGCTGCACGCGCGGGCGCCGGGTCCTTCGGACTCGTGCGCGGATAGGTGAACGTCACGTGTTCAAGCTCGATGCGCTCGAACGGAGCACC
>DATEZK010000323.1:0-2863 GCA_035255665.1 Candidatus Limnocylindria bacterium | reverse complement strand
ACGTCATCGTCCGCTCGGTGCCGGTCGAAAAACAGGGCAAGGCCGAGCGCGCCTCCGAGCGCCGGATCGAGAACGCCGCGAAATCCGTCACCAAGCTCGGCGGCACGCTGAAGCACATCCTCTCCATCGTCGGCGGCGTGTCCGCCCGCCTCAAGGGCGTGCACCTGCTGAAGCTCACGCGCGACGGCGACGTCGATTACGTCGTGAAGGACCAGAAGCTCAGGGCACAGTTCGACCCTATCGCCGACAGCGTGAGGGCCGGATCACCTGGCATCCTCGTGGTGGACGCGCCGCGCGCCTGGTCACAGCTCGGCCTCACCGGCCGCGGTGTTGGCGTCGCGGTCGTCGACAGCGGCGTCTATCCGCACCCCGACCTCGCCGGCCGGATCGTCGCGGCGATCGACTTCACCTCCGTGTCGCCGACGGTCTCGAACATCCCGCTGAACGATCTCGGCGGACACGGCACGCACGTCGCGGGCCTCATCGCCGGCGACGGTACGCGCTCGGGTGGCCTGTACACCGGCGTTGCGCCGAACGCGAGCATCATCGACGTCCGCGTCATCGACGCGCACGGCAGCTCGAACGTCTCGATCATCCTGCGCGGCCTGCAGTGGATCCTCGCCAACCGCGCGACGTACAACATCAAGGTCGTCAACATGTCGCTCGGCGCGACGCCGACCGGCAGCTACAAATCCGACCTGATGGCGACCGCCGCGGAGATCCTGAACTTCGCGGGCGTGGCCGTCGTGGTCTCGGCCGGGAACAGCGGACCCCTCGCGGGCACCATCACCACGCCGGGCACCGACCCGTACGTGATCACCGTCGGCGCGCTCGACGACAACGGCACGCCGCTGGCGACCGACGACCTCATGGCGACGTTCTCGTCTCGCGGTCGCACGCCGTTCGAGAATCTCGCGAAGCCCGATCTCGTGGCGCCGGGCCGCAAGATGGTCAGCCTTCGCGCGCCGGGCAGCGAGCTCGACGCGCTCTTCCCCGACCGCCAGGTGACCGTCCTCGGTTCGCTGTCCGCTGACTACTACCGGCTGTCCGGTACTTCCATGGCGGCACCGGTGGTCTCGGGGACGATCGCGCTCATGTTCGAGCGCAGCCCGAACCTTTCGACGGCACAGGTGAAGAAGCGTCTCAAGTCCACGGTCACGCCACTCCCGTTCGGCACCGCGAACGACCGCGGCGCGGGCGTGGTGAACGCGTACGGCGCGGCGGCGTCCGCGAGCACCGAGAAGGAGCACGGAGCCGGCCGCGTGAGCGACGCGTTCGCAAAGGACATGAGGCGATTCATTCAGGGTCAGCAGTTCGTGTGGCGTGACCTTGCGTTCAACGGCGGCGTCGACTCGGGCGGCACGACGTGGGAAGGCGTGACCTGGGAGAACGTGCGCTGGGACGCGGTGACCTGGGAGAACGTCACCTGGGAGGGCTTCACGTGGGAGGGAGTCACCTGGGAGGGCGTGACCTGGGAAAGCGTCACATGGCAATCCACCGATCAGCAGTCCACAGGTGCGCAGTCGGGGACCGGCGCGACCTGGGACCCGGTCGATTAAGGGGGGCGCGATGGAACGCACGCAGCTCATGAAAACGTATGTCCTCTTCGTCGCCGCGCTCGGCGCCGCCGCACTGGCGCAGTCGCTGCGCACGGTGAGCTTCGACCGCGTCGACCCACTGATGCTGGCGATCCTGATCGGCCTGGCCGCCGCCGCCCAGCGCATGCCGGTGTTCCTGTTCCGCTCTTCGGCGATCTCGATCAGCTTCGCCGCGGTCATCGCCAGCTACGTGCTGTACGGCACCGAGATCGCGGTCATCGTCAGCCTGTTCCAGGCCGGCGTGAACGCGGTCACCCCGCGGCGCAAGCCGCTGCAGAAGGCCCTGTTCAACGCCGGGTCGCTGGCGACATCCGCGTTCGTCGGCGGCCACGTCTACGTGCTGGTCGGCGGACAGGTCCCGCCCGGTGAGATCGCGCTCACCCTGGTCGCCGTCGCGGTCTCGGCCGCGGCGTACTTCCTGGTGAACACCGCCACGACCGCGTTGGTCATCTCGATCAGCGAGCGCCAGAGCTTCGTGCACGTCTGGCGCACCAACTACAGCTGGATGCCGGTGAACTTCCTGGCCACCGCGGCGCAGGGCGCCGCGCTGGCGCTCGCCTCGCAGGCTCTGGGTGTCTTCGGGGTGGTGGTCTTCACCCTGCCGCTGGCCGTCGCCTGGTACAGCTTCAAGCTGTACATGGCCAAGAGCAGCGAGGTCCGCGCCCGCAACGACGAGCTGCAGTCGGTCAACGACATGCTGCGGCGCACCAACGACCGTCTTGAGGAATCGCACCTTTCCGTCATCGGCGCGCTCATCGGTGCTCTGGAGGCCAAGGAGTCGCGCACCGCCAAGGGCGCGGCGCAGACGATGTTCTACGCGGTACAGGTCGCCGAGCGTCTTGGGTGCTCCGACGACGAGCTGGCCGCGATCAAGCTGGGAGCGCTGTTCCACGACATCGGCACCATCGGGGTGCCCGAGCACCTGCTGCGCAAGCCCAGCGCCCTTGACGCCCAGGAATGGGCCGAGGTCAAGGCCCACCCGGTGATCGGCGCCAACCTGCTCTCCAACGTGCCGATGCTGGAGCGCATCCGGCCGATCGTGCTCAGCCACCACGAGCGCTACGACGGCACGGGGTACCCACAGGGACTGAAGGCCGACAAGATCCCGCTGGCGGCCCAGATCATCGCCGTCGCCGACGCCTACCAGGCGATGACCCAGAGCCGCCCCTACCGCCCGGCGATGAGCGCCAAGGCCGCGCTGCGCGAGCTGCGCGCCAACAGCGGCACCCAGTTCAACCCGCTGGTGGTCGAGGCCTTCATCAAGA
>DATEZK010000322.1:0-2336 GCA_035255665.1 Candidatus Limnocylindria bacterium | reverse complement strand
CCGTCGGAGCCGGCGTCCGCGCCCGAGAAGGACGCGTGGATCGCGCCGGCAGCGCCGCCGGCACCCAGCACCTGGACGGCGCCGGCGGCGACATCGTCGACCGCCGCGGATCCATGGGGAACTCCGGCCAGGCCCGACTCGCGCTCCGCCTCCTTCCGCGCTACGGAGCCGAGCCAGCCGGCGGTCGAGGAGTGGAGCCCGCCGCCCGCCGCACCACCAGAGAAGAAGAAGCGCGGGCTCTTTGGCTTCGGTCGTGAGAAGCCGGCTCCGCCTCCGGTCGCGGGAAGGCCGCTCCCGACCGCGGGCGTCACCGGCAGTCGCGTGGGCATGATCGCCGCCCTCGCGAACACGCTGATCGCGGAGTACAACAACGGTCAGTACGGCAAGAGTCGCGTCGAAGAGCGCATCGCCAACCTCCTGATGCGCGTCGACGAGCAGGCGGACCCGATCGATCGCCCGCTGCCGATCGTCGACGATCGCATCGATGTCGAAGCGCTCGAGCGGGAGCAGCTCGCCGAATCGCAGGCGCTGCCTTATCTGGCCCTCCTCGTGACGACGATCTTCGCCGACGCCGAGAAGGCATTCGGTAAGGACAAGGCGAAGAAGGGGTACAAGGCCGCGCAGAAGACCGTCCTGCTCGGCGACGCGAGCGTGCTGTCCTCGCCGGAGCTCGCGGGCAAGCTTCCCCGGGTCTGAGCGACAACCACTTTCTCGGCGTCGACCTCGGCGGCACTCACATCCGCGCGGTGATCGCATCTCTCGACGGCGAGCACTGGGAGATCCTCGCGCGTGATGAGCGCCGCACGCCGCGCGACGGCGCCGACTCGATCGTTCGCGTACTCGCGGACTCGGCGCGCGCCAGCGCGAGCGAGGCGGGAATTCCGCTCCATGAGCTCGTCGCCGTCGGTTGCGCTGCTCCCGGCCCGCTGGACCACCGGACCGGTCTCGTGCACGAGGCTCCGAATCTGGTCGGATTCAAGGAGTTCCAGCTCGCAACACGGCTCAGCGATGCGCTCGACGGCCTCACCGTGTTCGTCGACCGCGACACCGCGATGGCTGCTATCGCTGAAGGCGCGGCTGGCGCGGCGCGCGGTGCGCGCGACTTCGTGTACGTGACGGTGTCCACCGGTCTCGGCGGCACGATCGTGAGCGGCGGGCGGATGCTGCGCGGCGCGACGAACACCGCGGGCGAGATCGGGCACTGGCCTGTCGCGTTCCAGACGGACGTCCTGCGCGACGCAGCGGCGGATCTGCCGCGCTGTGGCTGTGGTTCCTTCGGCTGCGCCGAGTCGTTCGCCGCGGGCCGCAACATGGCCGACGCGTACGGCGTCGCGGATGCGGCGGAGGTCTTTGACGCCGCGGCCCGCGGCGACGAGCGCGCGAAGGCGATCATCGTGCGCGCCGAGCGAGCGCTCGCGAACCTCGCGGTCGGCCTGGTCAACGTGCTGAACCCAGCCCTGATCGTCGTTGGCGGGTCCATTGCGGACAACCGACCGGACGAGGTGCTGGACCCGATGCGCCGCGCGATAGCGGATCGCGCGTTCCGCGCACCGGCCGCCGCCGTCCGAGTCGTGCCTGCCGCGCTCGGTGCCGATGTGGGCATGCTGGGTGCTGTGTTCGCTGCACGGGAGCGCCTGTCGGGGCGAGGGGAGTGGTTCCTTTAGTCTCACCTCACAAGGGGGGTCAGCCATGGGTGTGCGCATCGGCATCAACGGTTTTGGACGCATCGGCCGGCAATTCCTGAAGGCGGTCCTCGAGCGGCACCCTGAGCTGGAGGTCGTCGCTGTGAACGACCTCGCCGACCCGCAGATGAACGCGTACCTCTTCAAGCACGACACGAACTATGGGAACTACAAAGGTGAAGTGGCCGCCACCGCCGATTCGCTCGTGATCGACGGCCGCAGCATCAAGGTGCTGCAGGAGAAGGACCCAGCCAAGCTCCCGTGGAAGGCCCTGGACGTCGACATCGTCATCGAGTCGACCGGCTTCTTCACCGACGGGACCAAGGCGAAAGCGCACATCGATGCCGGCGCGAAGAAGGTCATCATCTCCGCGCCCGCGAAGAACGAGGACATCACCGTCGTCCTCGGCGTCAACGAGGAGAAATACGATCCGGCCAAGCACAACATCATTAGCAACGCGTCGTGCACGACGAATGGCCTCGCGCCGGTCGCGAAGGTGCTCAACGACGAGTTCGGCATCAAGAAGGGCTTCCTCACCACCGTTCACTCGTACACGAACTCGCAGCGCACGCTCGACACGGCGGCGAAGGATCCGCGTGACGCCAGGGCCGCTGCTGAGAACATCGTTCCGGCGGAGACCGGCGCCGCAAAGGC
>DATEZK010000321.1:0-2462 GCA_035255665.1 Candidatus Limnocylindria bacterium | reverse complement strand
GGCGGCCTCGACCTGCGGTGTCAGGCGGATGCGGAAGATGCCGCCAAGGAGCACGAAGAACAGGCGACCGCCGTCGAGACCCGGGAACGGAACGATGTTGAGCACCGCGAGGTTCACGGACAGCACTCCGACGAGCTTGAGGAACGTCGGAAGACCGAACTGCGCGACCTGGCCGGTGACGCGGAAGATCTCGATCGGCCCGCCGACCGTCGGCGCGTCGGTCGACCCGCGTGGCGCGAGGAGCTGGCCCGGCAGCTCGGCGATCTGAACGACCACCTCGCCCGACAACGACACGGCCTCTCGGAAGGCCTCGGGCAGCGTGTATGTCTTCTGGCCCTGTACTTCCTCAAGGCCGATGCCGATGGGGCCCTCGCCCTCGGGTGGCTCGGTTCGCGGCACGGCCTTTATCGGCGCCAGCGGTCGTCCGTTGCGCTCGATCTCGAGCGTCACCTCTTGATCGGGATGCAGCCGGGCCTGGCTCGTCACGTAGCTGACGAGCTCACCCGAGCGCGTGATCGGTCTCCCGTCGATGCTGCGAACGATGTCGCCGACCTGGATACCGGCCCGCAGCGCCGGCGAGTCCGGCGCGACCGAGCGGACGCGCACGTCCCCCGTCGAGCCCGTCGTTCCCGTGGCGAACGCGATGGTGAGGACGACGAGCGCGAGCACCATGTTCATCGTCACGCCGGCCACGAGGACGATCGCCTGTGACCACCACGGCTTCGATGTGAACGATCCCGGCGCACCCTCACCCGCCTGATGGATCGCGAAGTCGTCCTGACCGAGGATGCGCACGAAGCCACCGAACGGGATCGCGTTGACGCTGTAGTCGATGTCCGCGTGGCGGATCGCGAAGAGACGCGGCGGGAACCCGAATGCGAACTCGAGCACCTTCATGCCGAGCAGCCGCGCGGTCAGGTAGTGACCGAACTCGTGCACCGCGATGATCACCGTGAACGTGAGCAGGAAGATGATCAGCGTCGGAAGGAATTCCATCTGCGTTATGCCAGCGCCGGCGCCGCTTCGAGAGCGGTCCGCACGGCGTGATCGACGCCGAGGATCTCACCAAGGTCCGGCGCGGCCGGCGCCCGCTGTGCCGCACCCAGCGATGCGCCACGACGGAGGTACGACGCGATCTCGTCGAAGCGGATCTCGCCGCGCAGGAAACGCGCGACGGCGACCTCATCGGCAGCGGATAGGCCGATCATCGCGGCGATATCGCCGGAGCGCGCGGTCTCGAGCACCGCGGCCAGGCACGGATAGCGCCGGTCGTCCGGTGCGCCCTCGAATCGCAACGTGCGGACGCGCGACCAATCGAGCCGCGCCGCGGGCGACGGCGCCCGGTCCCAGAGCAGCGCGTACTGGATCGGCAGGCGCATGTCGGGCTCCGCGAGCTGCGCCTTCACGCTGCCGTCGGTGAACTCGACCAGCGCGTGAATGACGCTCTCAGGGTGCACAACGATGTCGATGCGCTCGTACGGGATGCCGTAGAGCCAGTGCGTCTCCACGACCTCGTAGCCCTTGTTGGCCAGCGTCGCGGAGTCGATCGTCACCTTCGGGCCCATCTTCCACGTCGGATGGCGCAGCGCCTCGTCCGGCGTGACCGACGCGAGCTCCGTGAGCGGGCGCTCGCGGAACGGGCCGCCCGACGCGGTCACCGCGACGCGCGACACGCTCTCCATGCGCTCGCCGAGCAGGCACTGCCATAGCCCGCAGTGCTCGCTATCCACGGGACGCAGCCGGTCCCCCGCCCCGCCCGCCAGCGGAGCGACGAGATGCCCGCCGGTGACGAGCACCTCCTTGTTCGCGAGAGCGACACGCTTGCCGGCGCGCAGCGCCGCGAGCGTCGGCGCGAGGCCGGCGATGCCCGGCGTCGCCACGAGCACGAGATCCACGTCTGCGCGCGTCGCGATATCGCAGAGCGCATCGTCACCGTCGCGCTCCTGCAACACCACCGCGGTCGCGCCGGTCTGGGTCGCGATCGCCTCGAGCTCCGACAGATTGCGCGCCGACGCGATCGCGGTAACGCGAAGACGGTCGGGGTGCGCGCCGACAACCTCGAGGGCCTGACGGCCGATGGAGCCCGTGGCACCGAGGATCGCAAGACGTGTCACCACAAGACCATCATCCCATCCTCACGGCGAGCGACAGCGCGATCGCGACGAGCGGAGCGACCAAGATGAGGCTGTCGATGCGGTCCAGCACGCCGCCGTGGCCCGGGAGCAGCGTGCCCGAATCCTTCGCACCCGCCGCGCGCTTGATCGCCGACTCCAACAGATCGCTCGCAAGACCGACCGGGCCGACGAGTGCGGCGACGAGGAGAGTTGGCCCGGTCTTGATCCCCGCCGATGTCGCGATCAGCAGCGCGACGACCGCAGCGGCGCCGAACCCCGCGAGCGTTCCCTCCCATGTCTTGCCCGGGCTGATGTGCGGCGCGATCTTCCGGCGTCCCATGCGTGAGC
>DATEZK010000320.1:0-8993 GCA_035255665.1 Candidatus Limnocylindria bacterium | reverse complement strand
TGATGGAGGGCTTCGACGTCGGGCTCGAGATGTCCGGCAGCCCCGACGCGCTCCGTTCGATGCTCGCGTTCATGAACCACGGTGGGCGCGTCGCACTCCTCGGCATCCCGGACAAGGAGATCCCGATCGACTGGAACCAGGTGATCTTCCGTGGCCTCACGCTGAAGGGGATCTACGGACGCGAGATGTTCGAGACCTGGTATCGCATGGGCACGATGCTTCAGAGCGGCCTCGACATCAGCGGCGTGATTACGCATCGTTTTCCAGCCAAGGAATTCGCGCAGGCGTTCGAAGTCGTGCGCTCGGGCCAGTGCGGAAAGGTCGTTCTCGACTGGACGTCTTGAGGCGCGACGCGGAGTGGAGTAGAACATCGGCGTGAATCTGGAGTCGGTGATCCCATTTGCGGCTCTGGCCGTCATGGGGTTCCTCGCGTGCCTTCGGATATCCGGACGACCGTTGTCGGTGATGCTTCGGCGGCCGACGATCTGGGACATCGTGCCCATCGCCTTTGCGGTCTACATGCCGGTCGTTGGGGCGGTCATCCCGAACGGCTTCGTCGCCAGCGTCGTGGTCGTTCTCACCGCCGGCGCCATCTGGCTCCTGTGGCGGCGTTTCGGGCCGACGCGCGCGGAGGCAGCGCCGACAGCGAGGTAGCGTCCGCCTAACATCCCGGCGATGACGAGGCTCGTCCTACACGACGCCGCGCTTGCCGACGGCACATCCGGCACGCTACGCACGGGTGTGAGCCTCGCGATCGAGGGCGGACAGATCGCGTGGATCCGGCCCAACGACTCCGCGGACACGACCGGAGCGGTGGTCGTCGATGCCGGCGGCGCGACGATCGTCCCTGCGATGGTCGATTGCCACAGCCACCTGACGATGCAGGGCGGCAGCCACTGGATCGCGCGTGGGGACGATCCCGCTCCGGTGCTGCAAGAGGTCGCGCGCGACAACGCGAAGCGTCTCGCGCACGCCGGCATCCTGTGGGCGCGCGACGTCGGGGCGCCGATGAGCGAGGGCATGCCGCTCTCGATCGGCATCCGCGACGAGCTCAAGGGGAAGCCCGGCGCGCCATACATCCGTGTTGCTGGCACGTGGATCGGCAAGACGGGTTATCCCGCGATGTGGGTCACCGTCGATGGACCACAGCTGAAGGACGCGGCGCTGGCTCAGCTCGACCTCGGCACCGACCTCGTCAAGCTCTACATGGACGCTCCCGGCGGCGTGAAGGACTCTCCGTTCGAGGTCGACGACGTTCGCGAGATGGTCGCGGCGGTGCACGCTCGGGGCGCGCGGGTCGCGGCGCACTCCGGCTACCTCGCCGGCGCCCGCGTCGCGGCCGAGGCCGGCGTCGACTCGATCGAGCACGGCATGGAGCTCGACGACGACATTTGCCGGACGATGAAACGCAACGGCGTGACACTCGTCTCGACGCTCTCGGTGTTCGCGTCGTGGGAGACGTTCGGACGCACGACGACGATCGACCGCTTCACCGCCGCCGAGGGGCGCGAGCGCATCGCGAAGCGCAAGGAAGGCGCCTATGCGTCGGTGGCCGCGGCGAAGCGCGCCGGCGTCGTCATCGCGACCGGCTCCGACTTCGGCGGTGGCTCTGTGCGCGCCGGCCATCTCGCGTGGGAGGTCGAGCTCCTGGTCGCGGCCGGGCTCGAGCCGTACGAGGCGCTCGCGTCGGCGACACGCCACGGCGGCGCGCTCTACGGCGTCGAGCACGCGGGTCACCTCGATGAGGGCCAGCCGGCCGACCTCGTGCTCGTGCACGGCGACCCGCTGTCGGATCCGCGCGCGTTGTGGCGCGTCTGGGCCGTCTACCAGCGAGGCGCACGGGTGGCCTGATGCAGGAACGCGAGGCCGTCGAGCAGCATCTCATCGCGAAAACGCGCGACGCGGAACAGGTCGGCGTCGTCTTCGTTCACGGGATCGGGCAGCAATCCGAGAGCTACACGGTCCGCGAGTTCGGTGGTCCGATCCTCCGCTGGCTGCAGGAATGGCACAAGCGGCGCGGCCTCGACCTGTGCGTGACGTCATCGGATCTCACGTACGGCGAGGTCGCGCAGCGTCCCGCGCGCTTCAAGATCGATCTCGACGAATTTGAAAAGCATCCGGCGCAGACGTGGTTCTTCGCGGAAGCCTGGTGGGCCTCACGGCTCAGCGCCCCGAACCTCGGCCAGATGACCTGGTGGGGACTGAAGTCCGCGGTCGTGCGCTCCCTGCGTCTGGCCGAAGTTGTCGTTGCCTCATTTCAGAAGCTGCCACAGTCCCCAAAGGCGATAGTCGAGGTCATCTCATCGCTGCTGCTGTTCCTGGGATACGTCTCGGCCGCGATCCTGTCGGTGCCGCTCATCCTGATGCTCTACGTCCTCGCTCAGATCCCCGGTCCAGTCGAGCGAGCAGTCATGAGTCTCCGGAACTTCGTGCAGGACCAGATCGGCGACTTCTACGCGTTCATGTGGGATGACATCCAGGCTGTGCACGTTCGGGGCAGCGTCGCGGCGACGATCCGTCATCTGGTCGACAAGTGCGGATGCAAGCGCATCGCTGTCGTCGCGCACTCGCAGGGCTCCGTCGTCGCGTACGACGCGCTGTGCTCCGAGTCCGTCCCGCCGGCCGATCTCGCGCTTGTGACGACGCTGGTCACGTTCGGATCCGCGTTGAACAACGCCTGGGACAAACGCCTCGTGCCCGAGCGCACGTGCCGGCTTCGCTCTCCGCTTCCGAAAGACATCCGTTGGATCAACGTCTGGTCGGCCTATGACCCCGTGGCGGGAGGCGAGCTCCGCGACCTGCCGAAACACATCCGCCTGCCCGATGAACAGCTCGAGGTCACGAACTGGATGAATGTGATCCTTGACCACGGCGGGTATTTCACGAATCGTGAGGAGTTCCTGTCCCGTCTCGCGCAGCAGCTCGAGTCGCCGGGCGATCGTCAAGCGTCGCGGTTCTTCCCCGAGCGCGGCGAACAGCCGTGGCGCGACCGCCGTCGCGATCGTGTCCTCACGCTGGTGACGTGGCGGGTCGTTGCGATCCTCGCGTTCGCGGCCGGCGTCATCGCTCGGGTCCTTGCGTCCGATCGACTGCGTGCGGACGGCGAGGCGGTCTGGGCCTGGCTGATGACCCTGCCGATCGTGGGTGGCGTCGTGACCTTCATCGATCAGCACGCGCTGTGGCTCGTGTGGGGCGAGCGACTTGGAGCCAGGATCCTCGGGATCGGCTTCTGGCTCGCGGTGCTCGGGGCCGCGTACATCGGCATCAGCTGGCTGGCGTTCGCGTCGTGGCATGACAACGCCGGACAGCGATCGGCTGGGACCGGCCGGCCGCCGGCCAGTCAGCGGACGATCATTGTCTCGGCATCGATCGCGATGTTCTTCGCGACGGCGGTCGGCATCCTCGTGATGATCCAGGCGCCGGCGCTCAGGCGACCGTGATGGAGGTGTGCGCGTGGCTGCATATGTGATCGCGATCATCGACGTGACGAATGCCGAGAACTACCCGGAATACGCGCGGCAGGTGCCAGCGACGATCGCGAAGTACGGAGGGCGTTACCTCGTGCGCGGCGGCAAGATGGAGCTCCGCGAGGGTGAGTGGCCCGGGTCACGCACGGTGATCCTCGAGTTCCCTTCGCTCGATCTAGCGCGCGAGTGGTACGACTCGCCCGAATACCGGCCACTGCGCCCGATCCGCCAGGCGAATTCTCGCGGTCGCATCGCGTTCTTCGAAGGACTCGAGGGCACCGCGGGCTAGGAGGTGCCGGACCGCGCCGTCGTCTCGACGCGGTCCGGCGGAAGGTTCAGCTATCGGACGCTGATGTTCCCGGCGATCACCGGCCATGTGCGCGCGTTGTCGGCCGGCCACGGTCGGCCCGCGCAGTACGCGGCTGAGCTCTCGAAGAGCGGAGTGAAGCCGAACACCGTCGAGCGATCCGCGCCATCCCCGCCCTGGCCGCTGTCGAGGACGCGGAACCAGACGTCCTCGCCGACCAGCCGGGCGGCCGGGTCGTCGGATTCGACCTTGGTCAGCACGCCGCCGATCCACGCTCTGTTATTCACCGTGTCGACCGAAAGGCAGGTGACCGTTCCCCAGTAGCTCGTCGTCTGCCCTTCCAGCGTGTAGCTCTGATGGAACGATCCCTGTGCGCTGCCGTCGGCCTTGGCCACGGCAGTGAAGCCGAACTGCACGTCGAGAAAGCCTGAGAACAGGAAGTGGCCGCCACCGGTCGCCGCGCGGTCCACACCCTCGGAGGCCGCGACGGTCCCAGCGAGGATCGCGATGCTCGCGAGGACGGTGACCAGGACGCTCAGCCTCCGCGATGGTTTCGTCATGTATCTCCCCCCAATCCGTAGTGGAGGTGAGGCTGTTCCTCCGCGGCGTGGCGGTCTTGCATGGCACGGCGCTCAGTTGAACGAAACGCCGACTCCGCGGCTAGTGTCCGACGATGGACGTTCCGGTCGCGTGGGGGAGTCAGAGCGCCGCCGCGCTCGATGTCGGCGCGCTCCGCTTCATGGAGCTGCGGTTCCCACCCGCGCTCGTTCTGCCGCCGCACGCGCACGATCGGCCCACGCTCGCCGTGGTCATGAGGGGAAGCTTCGAAACGAGGCTGGCGGCCGATGTCGAGCTGTGCCGGCGATCGAGCCTTCGTATCGAACCCGCGGGCTCGCAACACACCAACCACTTCGGCCCGCTGGGGGCGCACGTCGTCGTCGTGCAACCCGATCCAACGTCCCCACTGCTCGGGCCGGCCGCCGATGCGTTCCAGCGCGCCGAACACCGGCGCGACGAGCGCGCGGCTCTCATCGGTCGCGCGATCGCGAGCGAGTTCCGTCACCGCGACGCCGTATCGCCGCTCGCGCTCCAGAGCCTTGGGCTCGAGCTCGTCGCCGCGGTCGCGCGTTCGTCTCGCATGCCGCGCGCCGCGCCGCCGTGGGTGGCGCAGGCCACCGAGCTCATACACGACCGTTTCCTCGAGACACTCCGCATCGAGACGATCGCTGACGGGGTGGGCGTCCGGCCGAGCGAGCTCGTGCGCGCGTTCCGCGCGCTCCACGGAGTCCCGGTCGGCACCTACGCCCGACGACTCCGTCTCGAGTGGGTCGCACGCCGTCTCGCTGAGTCGGATGAACCGATCGCCTTGCTCGCGATCGAGGCCGGCTTCGCGGACCAGCCGCATCTCACGCGCGCGTTCCGCAAGTTCAGCGGTCTCACGCCCGCACGCTACCGCCAACTCCGCAGCATCTAGCCACAGCCTCGGCGCGCGGACCGACACGCGATTTCGGATAGGTTTTCGGCCGTGATCGTTCTCGCGGTTGCGCTACTGGCGGGGATCCTGTTCGGCGCGCTGGCCCTGCTGCGGCACTGGTCGTTCCATTCGACCGCGTCGGATCTCGCGGTGTTCGACCAGGTGCTGTGGAACACGATCCATGGGCGCTTCATGGAGTCGACGCTCAGCCTCGCGCGCTGCGATCCGCACTCGTTCTTCGGCGACCACTTCTCGCCGGCCCTGCTACTGATCCTGCCGGCGTACGTCCTGTTCCCGCGTCACGAGACGCTGATCGTCGTGCAGACGATCGCCCTCGCGCTCGGCGTCTGGCCCGTCTATCTGCTCGCCCGTCGCTTTCTTCCCAGCATCGGGCAGCGACTCGTGTGGGTCGCGGCGTACGTACTGAGCGCGCCCCTCTCGTTCGTCGCCCTGTACGACTTCCACGAGATCACGCTCGCGGTCGCGCCGCTCGGATTCGCGATGTACTTCCTCGCGACGAAACGCACCGTGCCGATGATCCTCAGTCTCCTCGTCGCGTTGCTCGCCAAAGAAGAGGTCGCGGTGATCGGCGTCGGGTTTGGCGTTGCGCTCGCGCTCCAGCGGCGCTGGTGGCCGAGCGCGATCGTGATCCTCGGCAGCGTCGTTGCGTTCGTCGTGACCCTGAAGCTCATCATCCCAGCGTTCGCGGACGGTGCTCCGTACCAGTACCTCGGCCGGTACGCGAGTCTCGGCCGCGACGAGGCAGAGATCGCGCGAACGCTGCTCCTCGATCCCCTGCGGGCGCTCGCGGTGCTCGGGAAGGGCGAGGTCGGCTCGAAGGTCGTCTTCGTCCTCAGCCTCTTTGGACCGGGTCTGCTCCTGGCGTTCCGTTCCCCGTGGGCGCTCGTGACATCGCTGCCGACGCTCGGTTACCTCATGTTGTCGGACTACGGTGGCTTCCACACACATCACAACCAATACGGCGCGCCGCTCATCCCGCTTGCGCTCGGCGCCTCGATCCTGGGTATCGCGGGCCTAAGCGACCGCTGGCGGCGGCGGGTGACGCGCGGCGTCGTCGTCAGCACACTGTTCTTAGCGTTCACGTTCGGCGGCCTGCCGCTATCGATCAACTTCGCGGACGCGTTCCTCCGCGGCGAGCCGGACCGCGCGCCCTCAGGGCAGCCGATGCTGGTGCGCGAGCCGCGCTACGAGCCGCTCCTCGCAGCGGTGCGCGCGATCCCGGCGGACGCGGTGGTGTCGTCCCGCGATTTCCTCACTACGCAGATCCCGCAGCGCCGCTTCAACTACAACCTCGTCGGCCTCGACCCTTGCGACGCCCAATACGTGATCCTCGATTATGCCGCGCCGAGCGTGAACCGCGACCTCGCGACGCACGCCGCCGAGGTCGACGCGGTGAAGGCGCTCGGCTTCGACGAGATCGCCAGCGGTGAGGGCCTGTCGCTGCTGCGCCGGCGGTGATCAGCCGGCACTGACACGATCGATCGCGGTGCCCGCCTTGCAGAGCGGACACTCGGCGGGATCCCACATCTCCAGCGGCATCCGCTGGATGGCTTCGAGCGCGAGGCCTTTGTCCGCCGCGAACTGTGCGGCCGCGTCGCCGAACACGATGAGTGCGCCGAGCGCGACCGGCCGCGCGGAGTGCGCGACCAGGTCCGCGTACGTGCCGCGAATGGCCGAGCCCGCGCTGATCGCATCGTCGACGATCGCGACCGACCTCGCGCGCGCTCTCTGCCGCTGCGTTTCCGGAACCTCGTACTTCACCGGGAACAGGCCGGTCGTCCCGGGCGTCTCGCGCCGTTCGGCCTCGAAACACTCGATTCGCAGCTCTCTCGCGATCAGCCGCGCTAGCTTCGCGCCGCCGGTCATCGGCCCGCACACGGAATCGACACCATGCGACCCAAGGCGCCGCGCGAGGTCGGTCACGAACGGAGCGAGCTCGTCGGGATGATCGAAGAGCGAGCCGAGCTCGAACCACTCTGCGGAGTGATAGCCGGACTCCATCGCGAAATGGCCGCGGCGGCCCGCAAGCAGCGCCGTAATCGTGTCCGCCACCGCGTCAGCATGCGCTCTGCGCGGTTGATCGCGTCCTGCCACCGCAGCAGAGCTCGTTTCGAACAGCATTTCGCGGATGAGCGAGCGGGTCCTCGAGCTTCTCCTGCCGCTGGCGCTGGCGATCGGCGTGACCATGCTCGCGCTGATCGTGGCCACTGTCATGCACGAGCTCGCGCACGCCGCGGCAGGCTACGCGGCTGGTCTCCGCATCGCGCGCGTTCAGCTCGGCCCGATCGAGATACGTGACTACGCGCGACCGTATGTGAGGCTCGTCCGATCACTCCAGGCCGGAGTGGTTCTCGTTCCTTACGATCACAGCGCCGCGCTCGGACCGATGCGATGGGGCCTGATCGTCAGCACGGCGGCGGGTCCGCTGATCGGACTGGTCTCCGGCGCGGTGATCCTCGTGCTTGACGGGGGCTGGCGCTTTGACGACGCCCTGTCCGTGCCACAGGCCGTCGGGCAGGTATCAGTGATCCTCGGCGCTCTGAACCTCCTTCCGCTCCGCAGCGGAGAGCAGCTCGCGGATGGGCGGCGGATCTTCTCGCTGCTCGTGCGCAATCGAGAGTGCGGGCTGATCGTGGCCGCGACGTTGATGCTCGTCGAGGGACTTTCAAGCCGGCGGCCGCGCGACTGGGATCCCGCCCTGCTCGCGATCATGGAGCGGTCACCGGATGAGGTCTTCGCCCGGCTCTGTCTCTACGAAGCAGCGATCGACCGTGGTGAGATCGAGACTGCCGGCCGGCACATGGACGCCGCCGTTGCCCTTCGCAGCGTGAAGTGGACCTCCGCCGATGCGATCCTGTTCACCGAGGCCGCGTACTACGCGGCGCGTCACCGCGGTGACGCGCGGGCTGCGCGCGCTCTGCTCGGCCTTGCGGACGGAGGAGACGTTGTGGACTTCCTGCGCGCGAGAGCCGAGGCGGCCGTGCTGTGCGCTGAGGGACGCGGGCTCGAAGGCCGACAGCGTGCGGTCGCTGGTCTCGCGGCACTCGAGCGCGCGCGACGACAAGACGGGGACCCTTGTCGCGAGCAGCTCGAGGAGCTGGCTCGTGGCGCTGGTGCGCTGGTGCGGCCACTCCTGACGCGCCCTCGGTAGCAAAGGCCCGCGCGCAAACAGCGGCTACGATCGCGCGATCACGCCCGGGCAGCGGCTTCTCACGATCGCCGCGTACGTCACGGTCGCGCTGTGCTGGAGCGGCAGCTGGACCGCCGGCAAGCTCGGAGTCGAGGCGATACCGCCCATCGAGCTCTCGACGATCCGCTTCGCACTTGCCGGTCTCCTGATGCTCGTCATCGCGCGCGTCACCGGCGCGTCGCTGGGTCTGTCCAGGCTTCCGCTGGTGGTCCTCGCGGCGGCGTTCGGGATCTTCGGCTACAACGCCCTCGTCTTCGTCGCGCTGACGATGACGCCCGCGTCGGACGGAGCGCTCATCGTGCCGACGATCAATCCGGTCCTCACGGTGCTCTTCGCCTCGTTCCTCGGCGAGCGTCTCACCGCGAACAAGCTGGTCGGTCTCGCGATCGCGACGGTCGGTGCCGCGGTCGTCATCGCAGCCGCCACCGGCCTGAGTTTCACCGGAGATCGGCTCGTCGGTGATCTCCTACTGCTGGGCGGTGCCGCGTGTTGGAGCGTGTATGCGGTCCTCGGTTCGGTCACCACACGACACGG
>DATEZK010000319.1:0-2921 GCA_035255665.1 Candidatus Limnocylindria bacterium | reverse complement strand
CACGACGTCGGCCGCGGCGCGGAACTCCTCCTCACTCGCCTGCCGCGCGAGACGCAGTTCCGCCTCCGGTCGAGGTAGACCGCGCGCTCGCAGCCGCTCGAGCAGCAATGGTCTGGGAGCGAGCACGACCCAGATCTCATCGCAGACGTTCCGAAGATCGGACTCCAGGAGCTTGATGGCCTCGACGACCATCACATCGTTGTCCCGGAGCATCTTGCGGGCCTCCAGGATCCGCGCGATGACACGCGGATGCATGATCCGCTCGAGCCGCGCGAGCTTCTTTGGATCGGCAAAGACCTCCGCCGCGAGCTTGGCGCGGTCGATCTCCTTGTCCTCGCCCAGCACGCCCGTGCCAAAGGTCTGCACGATCGCGCTGTAGCCGACGGTGCCGCGCGACTGCTCGTCGCGCACGAGCGCATCGGCATCGATCACCTTCGCACCGAGCTCGCGGAGCATCCCCGCGACGAGCGACTTGCCCGCGCCTATTGGGCCGGTGAGGCCGATGACCCGCGAGCTCACTCCTTCGGCGCCTCGCTGACCTTCGCCCACTCCTCGTAGAGATCCTTGAGCGACCGCTCGAGTGCGGCGTGCTCTTCGCCGATGCGCCGCGTCTCCAAGTAGTTGCCGCTCTGAGCGATCTGGCTGACCTTCTCGGTCAGCTGCTTCAGCTGCAGCTCCATCGCCTCGATCCGCACCTCCAGCGCCCGCGTGCCGCTGACGCGACGCACGGGCGACGCCGTCGCGCGACTTCGTGCCGGCGGGCGGGTCCTGCCGCGGCTCGGAGTGCTCGCTTCGCCCTGACCCGGGCGCGGCGCCGAAACCCTCTCATCGCGCGATACCCCGTCCCTTTGGGCCGGGGTCCCCTCGCGCGCGGGGTCCCTCGGCGCCGCGCCCGCGCCAGCCGCGCGAGCCACGTACTCGACTACGGGTGCATCGCGGCCGGCGGCACGCTCGCGCTGGTAGGCGGTCCAGCCGCCTTCGAAGCGTCGCAGCAGCCCGCCGTTGATCAGCCAGAGCTCGCTCGCGAGCTTGTCTATGAAATAGCGGTCATGCGAGACGAACACGAGGGTCCCTTCGTAGTCGATCAAGACTGCTTCGAGTTGTTCGCGTGCGGCGAGGTCGAGGTGATTCGTAGGCTCGTCGAGCACGAGGAGATTCGCGTGCCGCAGCGACAGTCGCGCGAGCGCGAGACGGCTGCGCTCTCCGCCGGATAGCACTGCCACCGACTTCGTGACATCGTCGCCGCGGAACAGGAAACGCGCGAGCAGGTTGCGCGCTTCCTGATCGTCATGCGCGCCGGCGGCGCGCATGGCCTCGAGCACCGTCTGATCGCCAGTGAGCTCGGCCTGCGCCTGCTCCAGATACGCGACGCGAGCGGCCGGCGCGGCGCTCACGTACCCGTCGAGCGCCGTGAGGTCGCCGACGAGCGTGCGCACGAGCGTGGTCTTCCCCGCGCCGTTCGGACCGACGACGGCGACGCGCGCGTCGCGCGGAACGCGTAGTGGGCCGGTGCGCATGACCGGATCCGAATAGCCGACTGCGAGCGCGGTCGTCTCGAGGACGGTCTCGCTGCCGAGGTCCGCGGCCTCGAGCCCCCAGCTGTGGCGCGTCGACTGCGTCGGAGCTTCGATGCGCTCGACGCGCGCGAGCTTCTTCCCTCGACCGCGTGCCTCCTTCGAGCGCTGACCTGCCCCGTAGCGACGGATGAACTCCTCGGTCCGCGCGATCTCTTCAGCCTGCTTCGCCGACGCCCGCATCTGGGCCATCTCGCGGTCCGCACGCTGACGCGCGTAGTGCGAATAGCCGCCGCGGTACTCGACGACCGTGAGGTCCTCGATCGAGAGCGTCCGCGATGTCACGCGGTCGAGGAACCACCGGTCATGCGACGAGATGACGCAGGTGGCGTCCTGCTCGACGAGGAAGTTCTCAAGCCACTCGAGCGCCGCGACATCGAGGTGGTTCGTCGGCTCGTCCAAGAGGAGCACATCGGGGTCGTCGAGCAACAGGCGCGCGAGACCGAGACGCGTCCGTTCGCCACCCGAGAGCGTCGCGACCTCGCGATCGACCAGACCGCCGAGGCCGAGACCACCGAGGATTCGCGCGAGCGTGCCCTCGAAGTCGTAGCCGCCCGCGTGCTCGAAATGGTGCTGCGCATCGGCATAGCGCTCGAGCAGCTCGGGGTCTCCGGTCGCGATCTGCCCTTCAAGGTCACGCAGCTCCCGCTCGAGCTCGCGCAGGTGGGTGGCCGCGCCGCGCGCGTGCTCGATGACCGTCCCGGTCGCTTCCTCCAAAAGCTCCTGGCGCAGGAAGCCGACCCGAGTGCCGCGCGCGTAGGCGACCGCACCGCGGTCCGGCGCGTCGAGCCCGGCCGCGATGCGCAGCAACGACGTCTTTCCGGTCCCGTTCGGACCGACCAGGCCGACACGATCACCGTGGCCGATGCGGAACGACACGTCCTTCAGGACCTCGCGCGCGCCGAACCATCGCGCGACGGCCTGGACGGAGAGCACGCTCATCTGTCCATCCTGCGCGCTTTCGCGCGAGTGGCCGGCGCCTTCTGGCACCGCGGGCAATGAAAGGTCCCGCGGCCGCCGACGACGGTGCGCACGATCGCGCGGCCGCAGCGCGGGCAGGGCTCGCCGGCACGGTCGTAGACCTGGAACTCGCGCTGCATCCGGCCCTGGCCACCGCGCGCGTCGACGTAGTCGCGACGGGAGGCGCCGCCGAGCCGGATGCCCTTGCGGAGCACGAAGCGGAGCGCCTCGCGCAGCCGGGCGACCTCATCCGGGCGCAGGGAGCCGGCGGTCCGCAGCGGATGGATGCGCGCGCGCCACAGGGCCTCGACGTCGTAGATGTTCCCCACACCGGCGATGCCTCTCTGGTCGAGCAGCAGCGGCTTGATCGTGGACTTGCCGCGTTTC
>DATEZK010000318.1:0-6585 GCA_035255665.1 Candidatus Limnocylindria bacterium | reverse complement strand
TGTTCGTATCCTGACCTTTACCCGAACGACATGGTCCGGGCGCAGTCTTGGGGAGGCGCGTCATGTCGACAGTCATTCACTTCGAGTGCCGCAACACCACACACCTCGCGACGCGCTCGCGTCGGGGCGTCGGCGGGACGGTCATGCATCACGGCACGTTCGGCTACTGCGATGGCTTCGCAACGGACAACGACCATCGTTGGGTCGCGACCGGTGGCGTGTTCCTCGAGCAGCTGATCAGGGGGGAAAGTGATGACCGCAGCGATAACACCCGGTACGTACCGCACCCGATCGGGAGCGCTGGTCCACTGCACCTCGCGCGCTGACGGGACGCTCCGGCTCGAGCACGAGGACCCGTCCTACTCGGGCAAAGGTGGCGAGGAGCTCGTGAAACTCTCCGACGATCCCTATTGGCCCGACGTTCCGCGCCCGACCTCTGACCCTCTGCTCTTCGCTGACTAGCCGCTAGACCGCCGGTTCCCCTGCCGGTTGTTCGCCGGCGCGCGCGCGCTACTTACGCCTTGCCGTTGCCCCGATGCGGACCGCGGACCTTGTCAGCGTGCGCGCGGTCTTGCGGCGGCGCCGGATCGTCTTTGTCGACGATCGCTTTCTCGCGCTTGATCTCATCGAGGTCCTCTTCCTCGGCCTCCATGAATTCCTTGCGAGCTTTCGGCGTCGCACGCAGCAGTTCATCAAGTTTGAGATGGATCGCACGCGCATCGCGGTTCTGTGTGTTCTGGATCAGGAAGACCATCAGGAAGGTGACGATCGTGGTCACCGAGTTCACGAACAGCTGCCATTCAGTCGAGAATCCGAACACGGGCCCTGTCAGTAGCCATACGGCGATCACCGATGCAGCCGCGATGAACGCCCAGGGCGCACCCGTCAACTCTGATGTGCGGCTCGCGAATCGGGAGAATGCGTGAGTCAGGCCACGCTGGGGGAGTTTCTCCCCTGTCGCGACCTGACGCTTCCTGACAGTCACAACTGGTCTCCGTCGGCATATGCTGTGCCACCGCTCGCTAAGCGGGCAGCTTCTGCGCCTTCTTCGTGAAGTCCGCCCATGGATCGCCGCTCGCCATCCGCTTCTCCAGCGTGCGAATGGTGAAGCGGCGAGGGTCAAGCTTTGCGGTGACCTCGTCCCACGCGAGTGGCATCGAGACCGTCGCGCCGGGTCGGCGCCGCACCGAGTACGGCGTGACGATCGTCTGCAAGTAGGTGTTGCGGAAGGGATCGGCGTACACCCGCGTGCCGCGCGCCTTCTTGCTGAACTGCATCGTGACGAGATCAGGTTCGCGGCGCGCGAGCTCCTCACCGATGCGAACGGCGAACGCGGTGACGTCGTCCTGCGGTTGTCCAGGACGCAAGGGGACGAACACGTGCAGACCTCGGCTGCCGGATGTCTTCGGGAAGGACACGAGGCCATGCTCGTCGAGGACCGTCCTGAGTACTTTGCCCGCGCGGATGGTGTCGTCGAATTCTCCGCTGCTCGGATCGAGGTCGAACGCGAGCCAGTCAGCGTCATGCATCGAGCCCACGCGCGAATTCATGACATGTACCGCGATGCAACCCAACCGCACGAGGCCGAGGAGCGCCTCGATCCTGCCACCCACTAGATAGTTCACGTCCTTGCCGGTGCTAGCTGCGCGTAACCGCAGCCGCGGCGCCTCCGCTGGGATGTTGCCCTCAGGGAAATTCTTTCTGTAGAAACAGCCGCCGAGCATCCCGTCGGGGCAGCGCTCCGCCGTGAGCGGCCGGTCCTTCATCCACGGAAGGAGCAAGGGCGAGATCGCGTGATAGAAGCGAGCGATATCGCCCTTGGTGATGCCCTCATCGGGCCACCACACCTTGTCGGCGTTCGAGATCATGAAGCCGCCGATCTCGACGCCGCCGGTCACTCGCGTCGTGCCCATGTGCACTCCTCCGGCCTCTTGTCGGTGCGCAGTCCGAGGAACGCGGGCTGGCGCAGCTTGCCATCCGCGGTCCACTCGGCGTAGACGAGCTGCGCGACCAGCCGCGGCTTGACCCAGATCGCACGAGTGATGCGTGGCGGCGGATCGAACGGCGAGTCGTCCGTGCGCAGGCCTTTGAGCTTCGCCCCGAGATCGCGCAGGGTCGCCTGCGTGTAGCCGGTGCCGACCTTTCCGGTGAACCGGAGCTTCCCACCGTCGTACAGACCGACGAGCAACGCCCCGAGCTCCGCGCGCGAGCCCTGCGGCGGCGTATATCCGCCGATCACGAACTCCGACTCGCCGCGCACCTTCACCTTGAGCCACGCTCGCGAGCGGACACCCGGTTCGTACGGCGACGTCGCGAGCTTCGCCATGATCCCCTCCCACTTCTTGGCGCGCGCGGTCGCGAGAGCCTTTTCACCGTCGCGCGGCAATCGACGCGATGGCATCAGGGGACCGGACCCTGACGGGATGAGTTCGAGCACTCGCTTTCGTCGCTCTTCCAGCGGCTGCCGCAACAGATCGCGGCCCTGCGACCGTAAGCAGTCGAACGCGACGTACGCCACACGGAGCTGAGCATCGACGCCGCGCCGTTGGAGCAATTGGAAGCGCGAGACGCCCTCCTTGTCGAAGACGACGAGCTCGCCGTCCAGAACGAAATCGTCATCAGGAAGCGTACGCAGAGCGTCGACGATCGGCGTAGATCCGGCGGTGAGGTCTTGACCTGTACGCGACAAGAGGCGAACTCGGTCACCGCTGCGGTAGGCAACGGCGCGGAAGCCGTCGTACTTCTCCTCGTAGACCCACTCGGGTCCGGTGACCAGATCCTTCGACAGCGATGCCAGCATCGGCGGGATCGGCGATCTCAACTGCGGGCGGCCGGAGCCGAGCGCTTGCGCGGCGCCGCGGGGTCGCCGGTCGCTGCCTTCGCGACGTCGCCTCCCTCGTCACGGGCGATCTCCGCGAGCAGTCGCTTCGTACGTACCGACCGCGGATGTGTTTCCGTGATGTCGTCCGTGCTCGCGTCCGTGTCGCGTCCCTTGATCAGAAGCCACTTGCGCTCTCCGGTGCTGACGAGCGTCCAACGCCCCTTCAACTTCTTGCCGTGCAGCACGAAGCGCAGCTCACCCTTCTTGTGCGCGGTCGCCGGGTCGACGTCGTCGAGCATCTCGTACGTGCCCTCATCCCAGATCATCACCGTGCCGCCGCCGTACTCGCCCTCGGGGATGATGCCCTCGAATCCCGCGTACTCCAGCGGGTGATCCTCGACCTCCATCGCGAGCCTCTTTTGACTGGGATCCATCGAGGGACCTTTCGGCACGGCCCATGACGGCATCGCGTCGCCGATCTCGAGCCTGAAGTCGTAGTGGAGCGCCGTCGCGCGATGCTTCTGGATCACGAAGCTCCGGCGCGTCGCCGAGCGCGCGGGACGCGGCGCCGGCTCGGGCGTGCGCGTGAAGTCGCGCTTCCGCTTGTATTCGGCCAGGCCGGCGCGTGCTGTCTGCTTCTTTGTCGTTGCGATGGTTTAGCCCCTTTCTACTGTCGAACGTATGTTCTATGCTGCCCGACCATGGGGAGCGGCGTCCTCTATCGCGAGATCACGGTAAAGAGCGCGCTCACGCGCGTCCAAGGCATGCCGTTCGGCTGGAGCCTCAATCCGTACACCGGCTGTGAGCGGGCCTGTGTTTATTGCTACGCGCGCGAATACCACGCGCGCCGCGGCCGCGATACCGGCGCGGGCTTCGACCGCGAGATCGACGTGAAGATCAACTTCCCCGAACTGCTCGCGCAGGAGCTGCCTCGACTGAGAAAGCGCGAGACGGTCGCGCTGGGGACCGCGACCGACCCATACCAGCAGTGCGAAGGCCGTTACCGCATCACGCGGCGAACGCTCGAAGCGCTCGTCGCGTCGCCTCTACCGCTCGTGGTCATCACGAAGGGCTCGATGGTGGTGCGCGACATCGACCTGCTGTCGAAGCTCGACGTGAAGGTCTGCGTCAGCATCGGCACCGTCTCGGAGGACCTCGCACGGACCTCCGAGCCGCACGCGTCCCCACCGAAGGCGCGGCTCGAGGCGGTGCGACGACTCGTGTCCGCGGGCATCGATGCCGGCGTGCTCGCCGCGCCGATCCTCCCCGGGCTCAGCGACTCCGAAGCTTCGCTCGACGCCGTGGCCGCGGCAGCGGCAGCTCACGGCGCGACCTTCTTCTCCACGCGGCCGCTCAAGCTCGATCCCGCCGTGAAGCCTCACTATTTCGCATTCCTCGCCGAGCATCACCCCGCCTTGCTCGCCTCGAACGCGGTGCGCTTCGCGGATCGCGTCAATCCGGAGCGCAACTATGGCGAAGCGATCGAAGAGCGTGCGCGTCGCGTCCGCTCTCGCTACGAGTTCAAGGAGCGGCCCTTCCGACGGGCGCCGGAGCCCGCGCAGCCGTCGCAGCTTCGCCTGTCGATCTAGCTGGAGCGAACCGGCGCAGCGCGATGCAGGTCAGACTGCGAAGAGGTCGCTCACCCGCACTGCGCGCGCGAGCGCGTCGTGTGCGCGCCGAACGTCATCGACGTCGATCGGCGGCATCGTCGCGCGTCGCATTCCGCTTGTCTCAAGTACGACCATCGACTCCGCGCTGCAGCTCGGGCACGCCACGACGACGATGCAGCGGCGCGTGGTCCACTCGACCTGACGCATGAGCCCACCTGCCAGTCCGCGCTGACACATCGGGCACGCGAGCTTGGCAAGGCGTTCCGTGTCGACCATCGACCAGTCCATGCCTGACTGGAAAGCAGGTAGCGTGCCAGCTTGCTTACCCAACGGGCTCCGCAGCCGAAGGTCCTAGCCTACGCACCGATGCGTGAGCTCGCGAAGATCTTCATCGCGGTCGGCACGCAGTCGGTGGGCGGCGGAGCGAGCACGCTCTTCCTCCTGCGTCGCTTCCTCGTCGAGCGGCATCGACTCATCAGCGAGCGCGAGTTCAATGAGGCGTGGGCGCTCTGCCAGCTCAGCCCTGGCATCCATCTCGTCGCGCTCGCGGGGCTGCTGGGCCAGCGCATCGCGGGGTCGCGAGGCGTGCTCGTTGCGGTCTCGGGAATGATGGTCCCCGCCGCGATCATCACCGCCGCGATGACCGCCGCGTACGGCGTGATCGCGGACCACCCGCTCGCACACGCGGCGCTGGCGGGGATGGCGCCCGCGACGGGGGGCATGACCATTGGTCTCGCGATCGTTCTCGTGCGCGGCGCGAAACGGCACGGCCTGCGCGCGGTCGTCGACGTCGCGCTCGTCACCGTGGCGTTCGCGATCCTCCTGTTCACGACGGTCTCAAGCGTCATGGTCATCGTCGGCGCTGCCGCGCTTGGCGCGCTCTTCCTAGGACACGAGCGGCCGACATCGCCCGAAGGCGCGACCGAATAGCGAATGGATCCGCTTGCGCTCTTTCTTGTGCTGCTCAAAGACTCGGCGCTGGGCCTCGGCGGCCTCGGATCGTTGCCGATGCTGCGCCAGGACCTCGTCGCGACCGGTCTCGCGACCGACGCGCAACTGGTGCAGGCGCTGGCCATCGGACGCCTCTCCACGGGGCCCAGCGGACTTTGGGTCGTGAGCCTCGGTTACCAGATGGCGGGCGTCACCGGTGCGGGCATGGCACTCGTCGCATCGAGCCTTCCGCCGCTGCTGATCCTTCCCGCAACGGCGGTCGCGCGCCGCTGGCTGCTGTCGGTGCCGTTCGCGGGTCTCGTGCGCGGCGCGGCTCTGGCGACGGCCGGGTTGCTCTCGGCCACTGGTGTCTCGCTGATCGCTCCCCTGGGCGACCTGCCGTCATGGTGGCAGGTCGTCATCGGGGTCGCGGCGGCTGCGCTCACGTATCAAGGTCGTCTGCACCCTGCTGCTGTGGTCGTCGGTGGGGCTCTGCTCGGTCTATTGCTCGCCGCGTAAGTTCATAGAATCACCACCCTGAACGCGCTCGATCTCGTCTCTGCGCTTACGCAGATCATCTACGTGCTGATCTTCATCAGCGTTGCCGTGCGCGCGGTGAGCCAGCCAACACGGGCCCACACCGACATGGCGCTCTTCTTCGGTGCGCTCGCATTCATCATCCTGGCCTCGCGTATCGCGACACTCAGCGGCACAACGGCACCGCCCTGGCTCATCGCACTAGAGGTCTCGATCCTCATGGCCATGCCGTACATCCTGCTCCGGCTTGTGGACGACTTCACGTATCTGCGCGCGGTCGTCAGGCGCCTCGCAGAGCTGGGCCTTCTGGTCGGGGTGGTCGCCACGGTCGCGGCCGTGCCGTCGCTGCCCGTTCCGCTGACGCTCTACATCGTCGGGTATTTCTTCGTCGTATCGCTGTACTGCGCGATCGCATTCATCAGAGCGTCACGCCACGCGCGCGGCGTGACGCGTCGTCGCATGGAGGCGATCTCGCTTGGCTCGATCCTCCTCGGGACCACCCTCGTCGTTTCGGGACTGACACCGCTGGCGCCGGATGACAATCGCGCCATCTTGCAGGCGCTCGGGCAGCTCCTCGGACTGACCTCCGCCGTTGCGTACTACCTCGGCTTCGCGCCGCCACCCATCCTGCGTAGGGCATGGCAGGAACCCGAGTTGCGCTCTTTCCTGGCGCGCGCCGCCAGTCTT
>DATEZK010000317.1:0-2138 GCA_035255665.1 Candidatus Limnocylindria bacterium | reverse complement strand
CCTCGCCGGAGACGTCGCGCGTGATCGAGGGGTTATCGCCCTTGCGCGCGATCTTGTCGATCTCGTCGATGTAGATGATCCCGCGCTGCGCGCGGTTGAGATCGAAGTCCGCGGCCTGGATGAGACGCAGCAGGATGTTCTCGACGTCCTCGCCGACATAACCGGCTTCGGTGAGGCTGGTGGCGTCGGCGATGGAGAAGGGCACGTCGAGAATGCGGGCGAGAGTCTGCGCGAGAAGGGTCTTGCCGCAACCGGTCGGGCCGATGAGCAGCACGTTCGACTTGCCGAGCTCGACATCGTCGACGCGGTGGCCGGCGGAGACGCGCTTGTAGTGGTTGTAGACGGCGACCGAGAGGACCTTCTTCGCGCGGTCCTGGCCGATCACGTACTGGTCGAGGATCTCGTTGATGCGCCGCGGGCTGGGGATCTTCTGACCGAGGGTCCGCGCCTTCGGCGCCTCCATGAACTCCTCGTCGACGATCTCGCGGCAGAGGGTGATGCACTCATCGCAGATGTAGACGCCCTGTCCCGCGATGAGCTTGCGCACCTGATCCTGACTCTTCCCGCAGAAAGAACAGCGATAGGGCTTGCCACCCTTGGCGGTGGTCGTCATCGTCTAGCGAGCCGCCACCGGGACGCGTTCCTTGGTTTCCTTTGGCTCCTTCTCCTCCGCCGCCTTGGCGATGGAGATGAGCGAATCCTTGCCGACGAAGATCTCGTCGATGATCCCGTACGCCTTCGCCTCCTCGGCGCTCATGAAGCGGTCGCGCTCCGAGTCGCGGCGGACCTTCTCGACATCCTGTCCGGTGTGATGCGCGAGGATCCGCGTGAGCTTGTCGACGAGCGTCTCGAGCTCCTTCACCTGGATGAGGACGTCGGGTGTGTTGCCCCGGAAGCCGCCGGAACCCTGGTGGATCATGATCCGCGAGTTCGGCAGGGCGTAACGCTTGCCCTTCGCGCCAGCCGACACGAGCACCGCCGCCATCGACGCGGCCTGCCCGACGCAGATGGTGCTGACCGGCGCCTTGAGGTACTGCATCGTGTCGTAGATCGCGAGGCCGGCGGTCACGACGCCGCCGGGCGAGTTGACGTAGAGGTAGATGTCGCGCTCGGGGTCCTCCGACTCGAGGAACAGCAGCTGGGCGATGATCAGGTTGGCCATCGTGTCCTCGACGGCGTCACCGATGAAGATGATCCGTTCCTTGAGCAGGCGCGAGAAGATGTCGTAGGCGCGCTCGCCTCGCCCTGATTGCTCGATGACCATCGGCACGAAGTTCATCGCCGGCACAGTCATCCCTCCTCGCGCGGTCTTCTGCCCAGTGTACCCACCACACGCGGTGTCAAGGGGGTCCCGACCGTGTCGGGCCCGTTAAAGTCCTCCAAGGATGAGGCGAGATGCGTAGGTTCCCGAGGTCGCTCCTCTTCTACATCGCTGCTTCGACGATCTACGCCGCGGTCATCTTCCTGGCCGTCCACGCGGTCTACGGCATCGAGCTTGGCCGGGCGGGACTCAACGTCCCAAGCCCCGGGGCGCTCATAGGCTCGATCGAGATCACCTCCTTCATCCTCTGGCTGGGCATCAGCATCATCGCCGGGACAGTCCTCCACCGCCTCGCGACGGCGCTGGAGGGCGCGCACGCCGAGAGCGCGGTACGCGACGCCGAGATCGGCTCCATCTTCGCCCTCAGCCAAACGCTCTCCGGCTCGCTCGACCTCGGGGAGATCTGCCGCGAGTACCTGCGCAGCGCACGCCGCGGTCTCGACGCGAGCGTCACCATGGCGCTCCTGGTCCAGGACGATGTCGCTGAAGCATTCCGTCTCGTCGCCGAGGAAGGCCCGCGCACCGGTGAGCTGTTGGCCAAGGTCTACTCGGTCTCCGCGCTCCCCGGCGCGATGCGCACGCGCGTGATCGATCATCGCCAGCCCCTCGTGCTGCCGGACACCACGAGTGGAGGCGAGCAGTGGCGACTGCTCGCGCGCGACCTGCCGAACGCGAATTGGATCCACTCGTTCGCCGCGCTTCCACTGGTCTCGCAAGAGCGCCTGGTGGGTGCCGTGGTCGCCGGTGGGGAGAAGGCCGGGTCGGTCACTGCGGACCGCCTGCAGCTCGTTCTCGTGCTCGGTCAGTTCGTCGCGGG
>DATEZK010000316.1:0-3091 GCA_035255665.1 Candidatus Limnocylindria bacterium | reverse complement strand
GCCGCGACCTCGGGATGTCCTGCATGGATCTCGAACACGCCGTGGTCCTTCGGCGTGCCGCCCGACACCGACGCCTCCGCGACGACGAGGCGTTCGCCACGAAGCGTCGTCCACGCGCCCGGCTCGGGCGTGAACGCGCGCACGCGGCGAGCGAGTTCCTCCGCGGGCCGCGCGAAGTCGAGCTCGCCTTCGCGTGTCGTGAGCTTCGGTGCAAGCGTCGCGTTCGACCCGTCCTGCGGTGAGCCTCGTAGCTCCCCCGCGACGTAACGCGGAAGCTCGCGCTCGAGCAGCCCCGCGCCGAGTACCGCCAACCGCCGCGTGAGATCGCCCGCCGTCTCTGCCTCGCCGATCGCGGTCCGCTCCTGCGCGAGGATCGGGCCCTCATCGACCGCCGCAGTTCCCTCCATGAGCGTGACCCCCGACTCGCGGTCGCCAGCGAGGATCGCGTGCGCGATCGGCGCGGCGCCGCGCCAACGGGGCAACAGCGAGGCGTGCACGTTGACCGCGCGGCCGTTCACGGAGGTGAGCAGGGCGCGTGGGATCCGGTTGCCGTACGCGGCCCACACGAGGAGCTGTGGGCCGAGGGACGCGATCTCCATCAAGGCACGCTCATCTATGCGCGCCGGCTGAAGGATCGGCACGCCGATCTCTAGAGCGCGCGCTGCCACGGCGGGAAGTGTCATGTGGCCGCGGTGTCCTGGCCGAGTGGGCTGCGTGATGACGGCGACCAGCTCGATCGCGCCGCGGTCGCGCAACCGGTCGACCGCCTCGAGCGACGGAACGGCGAACGCCGGCGTTCCGAGAAAGACAGTGCGTGGCTTCAGGGACGCTGCGGCTCTCCCTCGCCGGTCTCTGCCCGGTCATCGACTTCGACCGGATGCAGGTCGTCACGCGAGCGAAGGCGATCGACGTAGAGGATGCCGTTCAGGTGATCGGTCTCGTGAAGCATGCACTGCGCGCCGAACTCCTCGCCCTCGACGACGAACTTCTTTCCGGTGATGTCGAGGGCGACGAGGCGCGCCTCGATCGGCCGCTCGAGCATGCCGTACATCCCGCGCACCGACAGGCACCCTTCACTTGTCTCGTCCAGGTCTTCGCTCACCCACTCGATCTTCGGCTCGATCGCGACGATCCCGGCCTCGTCGACATCCATGATCGCGACGCGCAGCGGGACGCCGATCTGCGGCGCCGCGATGCCGATCCCACGCGCGGCGACCATCGACGCGAACAGCCGCTGCGCGAGCGCCTCGAGCTCACCACGGTCCATGCGCGGCTTCTTGGCCGGTGCGTGCAGCACCGGATCGCCGATCTGGCGCACCTCCACCGCGTGCGCCGAGACGAACGCGGGCGCGGACCATTTGGCGCGACGACCAGGGTCGATGCGCCACGGCGATCCCTTCGCGATGCGCAGGCGCGGCGGCTGCGGCTCTTGTCGCTCGTCCTCGGCGAGGCTTTCGCTCATCCGAGCAGTGTCACCGGGTCAACGTCGACCGTCCACTCCGGCGACGGCGGAACGCGATCCAGCAGCGACTGCGGTCGCGCGCCACGAAGGATGAGCTGCATGCGGAAGGAGCCCGCGCGTTTCGCGGCGAACGCCGGTGCGGGACCGAGCACTTCCGCATCACCGCCGGCATCGGCACGCAGCGCCTTCGCATAGGAATCCGCGCGCCGTTCGACGGTCTCCGCCTTCTTCGCCTGCGTCTGAAGCAGCACCAGCCTCGCGAAGGGTGGATAGCCGAACCGCCGGCGGCCGTCGAGCTCCGCGGCCGCGAACGTCGCGTAGTCATGCGCCGCCGCGGCGCGGACCGCGTAATGGTCGGGCAGATAGGTCTGCACGATCCCCCTCCCGCCCGCAGGCCCGCGGCCCGAGCGGCCGAGGACCTGGGTCAGCAGCTGGAACGTCCGCTCCGCCGACGAGAAATCCGGAAGGCTGAGCACGGTGTCGGCATTCACGACGCCGACCAGGGACACGCCGGGAAGGTCGAAGCCCTTCGCGACCATCTGTGTGCCGACGATCACCTGGGCGCGCCGCGAGCGCATGCGCTCGAACAGCGCTGCGTGCGAGCCCTTCGCGCGCACCGCATCGCGGTCGAGCCGCAAGAGCGCCGCCTTCGGAACGACCGCCCGCACCTCCTCCTCGACACGCTGCGTCCCGACCCCCAGGTGTCGGATCCGCGGACTCCCGCATTTCGGGCAGCGCTCGGGCGGTGTCGAGCGACGACCACAGCGGTGACACACGAGCGACTCATCCGAGTGATAGGCGAACGGGATGTCGCACGCGGGGCAGTTCACGACGTGCCCGCAGTCGCGGCAGAGTACGACCGTCGCGAAGCCCCGGCGGTTCAGATAGAGGATGGCCTGCTCGCCCTTCGCGACCGTGCGCTCGAGCGCAAGACGCAGCGCGCGCGAGAGCGTTCCGCGATTGCCGGCCTTTAGCTCGAGGCGCAGGTCGACGATCGTCGTCGGCGGCATCGCGAGATCGCTCACGCGCTCCGGAAGGGGTAGGAGACGCATCGCGCCACTCGTCGCGGCGTGATACGTCGTAACGCGCGGCGTGGCGCTGCCCAGTACCACGACCGCACCGGCGATCCGCCCGAGCGCCAGCGCGGTGTCGACGGCGTGGTACCGGGGCGCGCTCTCCTGTTTATAGGAGGGCTCCTGCTCCTCGTCGACGATCACGAGACCCGGCCGCTCGAGGGGCGCGAACAGCGCCGAGCGCGATCCGACGACGACATCGGCCGTCCCATCGAGGATGCGGCGCCACTCGTCGTACCGCTCGCCGGCCGACAGTGCGGAGTGCAGGAGCGCGACGCGTTCGCCGAAGCGCGCCACGAACCGCGCGACGACCTGCGCGGTCAGCGCGATCTCGGGCACGAGCACGATGACGCCGTACCCCAGCGCGAGCGCGCGCGCGGCGGCGCGGAGGTACACCTCGGTCTTGCCGCTGGCGGTCACGCCGTGCAGCAGGAATGGCGCGCTCGTGCCGAGGCTCGCGAGGATCGTCTCGAGCGCGCCGGCCTGGCCGGCGGTCGCGGTCGCGACGCGCACCGCGTCGTCCTCGCCGAGCGCGAACTCGCGCGGGATGCGACGC
>DATEZK010000315.1:0-2551 GCA_035255665.1 Candidatus Limnocylindria bacterium | reverse complement strand
CACCCCGGATACGGGAGCCAGCTGACGGCGCTCGCGGGATTCAACGAGCTCCTCGGCGAGCCCGGTCGCACACCGGTGATCCTGTACGGCCCGTACATCGACTACGTCGCCGTCGGATACGGGGTCATCGCGGTGCTCGCCGCGCTCGAGCGGCGCCGCCGCACCGGCGAAGGCTGTGTCATCGACCTGTCCCAGTACGAGGCGGGGCTCCAGTTCCTCTCTCCGGCGCTCCTGGAGCACGCGGCGAACGGCACGGTACCGACGCGCGACGCGAATCACGATCGCGTGGCGGTTCCGCATGGCGTCTATCCCGCGAGCGGCGAGGACCGCTGGGTCGCGCTGTCGGTGTGGAGCGACGACGAGTGGGCGCGCTTCCGCGAAGCGCTCGGCGACCCCGAGTGGGCGCGCGACGCCGCGCTCGCGACTGCGGACGGCCGGCGGGAGCGCGAGGCCGAGCTCGATGCGCGCATCGCCGAGTGGACGCAGACACGATCGCGTGAGGAGATCGTCGCGGCGCTCCGCGCCAGGGGCCTGCGCGCCGCGCCGGTGGAGTCGATCGGCGAGCTCTTTGACGATCCGCAGCTGGCGCACCGCGGCGTCTGGCAGCGTGCCCCGCATGCCGGGCTCGGCGAGGTCGGCCTCATGGCGCCGCCGTTCGCGCTGTCGGAGACGCCGGCGCGACCGGACCGCGCCGGTCCCCTACTGGGACAAGACAACGAGGCCGTCTTCAAGGGACTGCTCGGCCTGGGCGCCGACGAGTACGCCGCGCTCGCGGCCGACGGCGTCTTCGCTTAGAAACACCGGAGTGACAGAAGCGGAGGAGATCGCCCGGCGCAAGGGCGAGCATCTTCAGCTCGCCGCCGAGGGCGACGTCGAGACGAGATCCACCGCGGGCTGGGAAGACGTGCATCTCGTTCACGACGCACTGCCGTCGGTCGACGCGAAGGACATCGACGTGGGCACGCGCTTCCTCGGTCACGCGCTGCGTCTCCCGCTCGTCATCGCCGGGATGACCGGCGGGCACGGCCGCGCCATCGCCGTGAACGAGCTGCTCGGGCGAGTGGCGGAGCGCACCGGTGTCGCGATCGGCGTCGGCAGCCAGCGCGCCGCGCTGCGCGACCCCTCGCTCGCCTCGACGTACTCAGTGGTGCGCGAGAGCGCGCCGCACGCGTTCGTCATCGCCAACGTCGGTGTCTCGCAGCTCGTGAAGCAGGACAGCGGCGCCGCGCTCGCGGTGAAGGACATCGCGAGCATCGTGCGGATGGTGAAGGCCGATGCTCTCGCGCTCCATCTCAACTATCTCGAGGAGTCGGTCCAGCCCGAGGGGCAGACCCGCGCGAAGGGATCCGATGCGGCGGTGCGCGCGCTCACGCGCCGCTCGCCCGTTCCGATCATCGCGAAAGAGACGGGCGCGGGCATCAGTCGCGACGTTGCGCGTCGGCTGCGCCGGCTCGGCGTGAAGGCGATCGACGTCGGCGGCGTCGGCGGCACGTCGTTCGCCGCCATCGAGTCGCTCCGCGCCAAGGCGCAGGGCAACACGCCGCGCATGAACCTTGGAGAGCGGTTCCGCGACTGGGGCCTGCCGACCGCGGTGGCCGTCGTTGGGGCGGCGGGTTCCGGTCTGCCGGTGATCGCGACCGGCGGTGTGCGTAGCGGGCTCGATGCCGCGAAGGCGCTCGCGCTTGGCGCGACCATCGTCGGGGTGGGCCGACCGCTGCTGCAGGCCGCACTGAAGGGCGAGAGCGCGGTGATGGAGTGGATCACCGCCTTCGAGCTCGAGCTGCGGACCGCGATCTTCCTCGCCGGGATCCGGCGCGCGCGCGATCTGCCCCGCGCGAGCGTCGTCGTGACCGGCAGCACGCTCGCGTGGCTGGAGCAGCTGGGCTATCGCCGCCCGGCGCCGCGCCGGACGAAACGCGCGTGAGCGACCTCGCTCCGCAGCAGCTCGTCGACGACCTCGTCCTCGCGAACCACATCCTGTCGAACGAAGGCGTCCTCGACGCGTTCGGTCACGTGAGCGCGCGGCACCCCACGGCTCCGGAGCGGTTCCTCATCTCGCACACACGCGCGCCGGAGCTGGTGGAGGCCGACGACCTCCAGGTGCTCGATCTGAGCGGCGCGCGCATCGCCGGCGCCGAGCGCCGTCCCTACGAGGAGGTGGCGATCCACGCGGCGGCCTATCGCCGTCGCTCCGATGTCGGGGCGGTCGTGCACTCGCACGCGCCGTCGGTCATCCCGTTCGGCGTGACCGGAGTGCCGCTGCGTCCGATCTATCACATGGGGTCGGTCATCGGCCACGAGATCCCCGTGTGGGATATCGCGAAACGCTTCGGCGACACGGACCTGCTCGTGCGCGACGCAGCGCAGGGCGACGATCTCGTCGCGGCGCTTGGCCAGAGAACGGTGGTGTTGATGCGCGGCCACGGCTGCGTGGTCACAGGCGCGGACGTGCGCGCGGCCGTGTTCGCGGCCGTCTACCTCGCGCGGAACGCGGCGCTGCTCGCGGAAGCGCTGCGCCTTGGCGAAGTCCGCTCGCTCAGTGCCGGCGAGA
>DATEZK010000314.1:0-2441 GCA_035255665.1 Candidatus Limnocylindria bacterium | reverse complement strand
GGAGAGAAGGAGACGCTGAAGCTCGCTCGACGAGAAGAGGACCTCGCCCGCGGCCGCCGCCCGCACCGCGCCAACGACGTCGCTGAAGCCGCGCTCCTTCGTGAGATGCCCGGCCGCGCCGGACCGCGCGACGTCCGCGAGCGTGACCGCGCTGGGGTCGCCGGTGAGGACGACGATCGCGGCGTTCGGCTGAGCCACGCGCACGGCGCGCGCGAGATCGGCGCCGGTGCCATCGGGCATGTGGTAGTCCGCGAGGACCACGTCGGGTCGCGCCTCGTCGAGCGCAGCGAGCGCGCTTCGGACGTCATGTGCCACCGCGACGACGTCGATGTCTTCCGCGGAACGCATCGCGACGCGCAGCAGCTCCGCGAAGAGCCGTTCGTCGTCGACGATCATCACGCGAATCGTGTCGCTCATTGCTCGACTTCCTGGCTGACGGAGGTCCTCACCTGCGCGCCGAGGGCGGCGACGACAGCCGGATCGATCTCGCCACGAGCGACAGCGCCCTGCATGATGCGCACGGCTTCCGGCTCCGACACCGCGGCGCGGTCCGGACGATCGACCAGCAGTGCCTCGAACCGGTCCGCGACGCTGACGATGCGCACCTCGAGCGGGATCTTCTCGGCCGGAAGATGGTCGGGGTACCCTTGGCCGTCGAGACGTTCGTGGTGCCAGCGGACGATGGGCAGGATCGGCGCGAGCGGCGTCACGTGCTTGAGGAGCTCTTCACCGAGGAGCGGATGCCGCTCGATCGCCTCACGCTCGTGTGGCAAGAGCTCGCCCGCCTTGTGCACGATCGGCGGTGGAAGCTTGGCGTTGCCGACGTCTCGGAGCAGCGCTCCGAGGCGGATCGTGCCGATGGCGACCTGATCGAGGCCAAGCACCTCGGCGATAAGGACTGCGCGCGCGGCGACGCGCTCGCCGTGACCCATGAGCAGCCGGTCGTGCGCCTCGAGCGAGGTCGCGAGCGTGATCAGCGCGTCCGCGGCGGCACCCATGTCCCGCACGAGGCGCATCTCGCGGACGAGGAGCTCCGCGTGCCGTGCAAGGTCGCCGTCCAGCCGCGCGAACTCGGTCGCGGGTGTCTCCGAGCCTCTCGCGATGACCAGAATGGCCGTCCCGGCATCGGCGAGGCCGTCATCCGGGGTCGCGCCCTCGTCGATCAGGACAAGGTCGACCGCCTCCGAGCCGCCGTTGGCGATATCGAACTTCGCTGCGAGCAGCTTCTCGGCGGTGGCGCGCCGCGCTTGATCCCTTAGGGTCACCGTCGCGACCGGCCGAGCACGCTGCGGACGGAGCGCTTGCGGCTCCAACCGCGGCGGTCGCGCGTTGCGGGACTGCAGGAGGACCGCGTCGATGCGGGCGAGCAGCTCCGCGGCATTCCACGGCTTCGTCACGTAATCCGCGGCGCCGCAGGAAAGGCCACGCACTTTGTCGACGACCTCACCACGGGCGGAGAGGAAGATCACCGGGATGTGGCTGATCGCGCCGTCGCTCTTGATGCGCAGGCAGACGTCGTAGCCATCGGTGTCCGGGAGCATCACGTCGAGCAGCACGAGGTCGGGCACGATCTCCCGCACCAGCGCGAGCCCCTCGGCGCCGTCCTTACCGACGGCGACCTTCATGCCATTCGCCTGAAGGCGGCGCTGAAGCACGTCGGCTGAAGCGGGGTCGTCCTCGACGATCACGACGCTCGTCGCCTTCCTGGCGGCTCCCGGCAATACCGAGACGGCGAGGTCTTTCACGGCACGAGGTCCTTCTGCTCCTCGCCGAGGAGATGCCGCATCGCCACGACGAACTTGGATGGCCGCTCGTTCACCATGTGATCGCGAATATAGGAATACAGCTCGTCCGCCCAGCGCGGCAGCTCCTGGAACCACTTCACCTCGATGACCACGCCAGGCTCGCGCGCGATGACGGGTCCGATTCGACACGGCATCGAGCTCGCGACATTTGCGACCCATGGCACGGCGAGGTACATGAGGTTGTGATCCGCGGTGATGCGCATGCTGCCGTCGGGGGCTGAGTAGGCGATGCGGTTGTACTGCGTCACGACGACGGGCCTTACTCCCTGGGCGATCGTTCCATTTGCGCGCTCGACGAGACCGTTCTCATCACGGGGTAGCTTCTGCTCGCCGCGGAGATACGCGGGGAGGGACATCGTCGGCACTTCGTAGCGCTCCTTGAATGACGTGCTCGCGGAGTCGTCCTTCATCTCGAAGTAGACCGTCTCGCCGGCGAGGATCTCGCTGGGTCGCGTCCGGTGATACTCGCGCACCCTGAGCTGAAGCGCTTTGCCCGCCTCCGCGGCCCGGAACACGCTCCAACCGTACGTATCGAGGTACGCCGTGGTCGACCACTGGTACGGCCGATCGTCGCGGTCAAGCGGTAGGTACGTGCCACTGGTGCGGAGCGCGAGGCGCGCGACCGCTTCGTTCACC
>DATEZK010000313.1:0-2074 GCA_035255665.1 Candidatus Limnocylindria bacterium | reverse complement strand
CGTGTGGCACTCGCGCGAGCCGCTCCCAGCACCTGGTCCCGCGATCCTCTCCCTGCTTCCACGCGCGACCTGCGACGTATGACGCTGGCGGCGTGTACCCCTGTAACCGGCCGAGCGCCTCGTTGTAGACCCAGGCCTGCGCGAGCGTGTCGAGCTCGCTCGGGGAGGTGGAGAGCCCGCCGGTCTTCAACAGGTCGAGCGTCCTGAATTTCACGTCGACGACGCGGTAGTGACGTCCGTGCGACAGTCCGATCGCCGCAAGCTCGAGCGGATCGCCGACGAACGCGCCGGGACTTAGCTGACCGAGCACGTCAGAGCGCACGAGCAGATCGACGACGCCGAACATCCGCAGCTGCGGATCGCGGAGCACGCCGGCGGCGATGATCGGCACGCCGGCCCGCATCGCCTCCCCCGTCGCGGTCGCGGCTGAAAGGAGCCGCGCTTCGTCGGGCCGGTGAGTGATGCGCACGACCTGCCAGCGCTCCGCGAGGTCGGCGAGGACCGCCTTCTCGAACTCGCGCCCTTGACGCATCAGGAAGCGCCCGAGATCGAAGGTCTCGTCGTATCCGGGCACCTGATCGTCGCGGGCGAAGCCGTGCACCATCGGGTACTCGTCGAGCCAGTCGAGGAGCAGATCGTTCCGGCACCAGTTGCGCGTTTCGCCCGCCGCGACCCAGTCGAGCCACTCGAGGTCGGTGTGCGGATCGCAGGGCAGGCCATCGTCGCGCAGCACGATGGCGTCCCGCCCGATCGGTATCGCTAGCCCTCCAGCACGTCGATGAGGCCGCGCAAGTCTTCTTCCTCACGGATCGCTTTCGCGTCGGTCGGCGCCGGCACGCGTCCGCGGTTCGCCCAGTACACGTCCATCCCGGCGCGCCTCGCGCCGCCGACATCGTGGGCCGACCCCGCGACGAACAGCACGCGCTTGCGATGCAGGCCAAGCGCGTCGAGCGCCGCGCGATACGGCCGCGGATCGGGCTTGTATGCGCCGGCGCGCTCCGCGGTCATCACGAGGTCGAACCTGCCCGCGCGTTTGGCCGCCAGTGCGCCGAGACGTTCCGAGCAATTCGTGACGATGAAGCGCGTGTACGAATTCAGACGCGGGAGGATGCCCGGCACATCGGGCCACGGTGCAGACTGCCCCCAGCGGGCGAGCAACTCAGCGGTCTTCGCCGGCTCGATGCCGATCCCATCACCGGCCGCGCGCAAGACGTCTTCGAACGGGCGATACGGCTTGCCCCGTAACAGCGACTGCGACGCCGCGTGCCAGCGCATGCCGAGATCGCGTCCGCCCGCGACATCCGCGAACAGCGACCACGTATCGAGCAGGGCTGTGAGGAGGTCGAAGCCGACGGCCTGATAGCGCATCTGGATAGCGTGCCACGCCCCGGTTACTTGTCGTCCCGGCAGGGGCCTGCGAGACTCCCGTGCCGTCGACAGCCCGCCCGTCCGCTCGGCAGGGTGCGACACGACTAGTGGGAGGAAAGACGACGTGCTTGGGCTCAGATTGGTCTGCCTCGGCCTGGTCATCGCGATCTTCGCGACGTTCACGTCCCCGACGGCCGCAGCGCCGGTGTCGGCGCCGGGATCGGCCCCCGCTCCCGCTCCTGGCCCGGTGGATACCGCCATCGACTTCGCGAAGCAGAACGCGCGCGAGCTTGGCCTCACTGGGAGTGACGTCAACAACGTGATCGTGTCGAGCACGGTCGAAGACGCCGATACGGGCACGACCCACGTCTATCTTCAGCAGACGCACAAGGGGATCGGCGTGCACGCCGGTCTTCTCACGGTCAACGTCGCCAAGGCCGGCTGGGTGATCAGCGCTGGTCATCGCTTCGTCCCGAACCTCGCCGCCGCGGCCGCGGGACAGAACAAGATCCGCGCCGATGAAGCGGCGGGCGTCGTCGCGAAACACATCGGCAAGGATCCAAAGGGCATCGCGCTCGTTCAGGGCGGGAGTGGCCCATCTCAGAAGAGCGTCCTGTCTGCGGGCGGCATCGCCGCGAGTCCGATCGCGGCCCAGCTCGTCTGGCAGCCACTGGACAGTGGCGCCGCACGTCTCGCCTGGCACGTC
>DATEZK010000312.1:0-2338 GCA_035255665.1 Candidatus Limnocylindria bacterium | reverse complement strand
CGCGGTGATCCGTTCCAGCGATCCACGCAGCCCGATGATCAGTCCGAGCTCGCGCATGCGCTTCCGGTTCTCCTCGCGGATCGGCGCGCCGCCGCCGGTGTCGACGACGATCCACGCCGGCGTCTGGCGCAATGACGCGAGGACACGCGTCTCGAGATCGCGAAAGCTCTCCATGCCATCCTGCTCGATGACGTCCTTGTTGCTCTTGCGCGCCCGCCGCGCGATCGCCCGGTCCGTCTCGACGACGCTCGCGCCGAGCCTGCTCGCGAGCAGCGGCGCGATGGTGCTCTTGCCGATGCCCGGCGGCCCCACGATGAAAAGATGCATTAGGTCCTCTGGTCGATCGGACGGAGGCGCGCGCGGTAGCTCTCGACCGCCGCGACGAGATCGTCGGCGGTGTCGCAGCCGAACTTCTCGACCAGCGCGTCGGCGAGGACGAAGGCGAGCATCGCCTCGGCCACGACGCCCGCCGCCGGGATGACACACACGTCGCTTCGCTCGACGTGCGCGGGCGACGGCGCGCCGGTGCGGAGGTCCGCCGAGGGAAGGGGCTTCATGAGCGTCGAGATCGGCTTGAACGCCACCTCCACGGTGATGTCCTCACCGTTGCTCATCCCGCCCTCGAGGCCGCCGGCGCGGTTGCGCGTGCGCCTGAACTCGCCGTCCTTCACCGTGATGGGATCGTGGACGGCGCTCCCGCGCTGGCGCGCCGCGACGAATGCATCGGCGAACTGAACTCCCTTGGCGCTCTGGATGGAGAGGAGCGCCTGCGCGATGCGTCCGTCGAGGCGCCGGTCCCACTGCGCCGAGGTCCCGAGCCCGGCGATGACGCCGCTCGCGCGCAGGGCGACGATGCCACCGAGCGTGTCGCCCGCCTCTCGTGCCGCGGCGATCGCGGCGACCATCGCGGCCGACCGACCGGGATCCGAGCAGCGCACTTCGCTCTTCTCGACGGCCTCGCTGTCGAAGCGTGGCTCGCTCTCGACGTCGCCGATGGCTTTCGTCTCGCTACGCACTTCCATCCCGATCAGCTTCAGGACGGCCTTAGCCACCGCACCCGCCGCGACGCGCGCCGCAGTCTCGCGCGCGCTCGAGCGTTCGATGACGTCGCGCACGTCCTCATGCCCGAACTTGAGGGCGCCCGCGAGGTCGGCATGGCCCGGCCGCAATCGCGTTACTGCGTCCGGCGGATCCATGACGGGCTCGACGCTCATCACGCGTTCCCAGTTGACCGCGTCGCGATTCGCGATCTGCAGCGCTATCGGCGCGCCGGTGGAGCGCCCGTGCCGCACACCGCCGGTGATGTTGACCGCGTCCCGCTCGATCTTTTGCCGCGCGCCGCGCCCGTAGCCGAGCTGCCGGCGGCGCAGATCGCTGTCGATGTCGGCGGCGGCGATCGGAACGCCGGCGGGCACGCCGTCGAGGACCGCGACGAGCCCGGGACCGTGCGACTCGCCGGCGGTGATGAGCCTCATGTCGCGCGCGGAAGGGCCGCGCGCATCACCGCAAGCGGCGCCTCGCGGCCCGTCCACAGCGTGAACGAGCGCGCCGCCTGGTAGAGGAGCATCGATAGTCCGTCCACGACAACGCCATTCTTGACGGCCCGCGCCCTCTTGACGAGCGGCGTCATCGCCGCGGTGGGCACGAGGTCCACAACGCGCAGGCGCTCGTGGAGCTCCATCCCCGCGAGCGGATCCTCGCCGTGCAGACCGAGCGGCGTCGCGTTGACCACTCCGTCCACCGCCGCGAGATCGTCGGATGTCGGCCAGCGGACGGCCGTCGGTCGACGACCGTCGACCTCGATCCCGGCAGCGAGCTGTTCCGCGCGAGCGCGCGTTCGGCTCGCGACCTGGACCTGATTGCCCCGCTCGAGGAGAACGAGGGCACAGGCGCGCCCCGCTCCGCCGGCGCCCAGGAGCAGCACGGTGCCGCCCGCGAACAGCTGCTTTTCCGTGATCGACTCGCTGATCGCGCGCTCGAAGCCGTAGACATCGGTGTTTTCGCCGGTGAGGCGCCCGCCGCGCCGCACGATGGTGTTCACCGCGCTCACGCGCCGCGCGTCCTTGCCGGCCTCATCGACGTACCGCAGCACGCGCTCCTTGTGCGGGATCGTGACGTTCGCGCCAAGCACGTCGTCCTTGCGCAGCGCATCGACGAAATCCTCGAGCCGTTCAGGCTCGACGTCGCGCGTTTCGTAGTGGTGCGGCAGGCCGAGCGCAGCGAACGCGGCGTTGTGCATCGCCGGCGAGAGCGAATGCGCCACGGGATGACCAAGCAGGTATACGGTCGCCATGGCTCATTTGTTCCCGTACTTGACTCTGTTGGCCTCGTGCTCCTC
>DATEZK010000311.1:0-2464 GCA_035255665.1 Candidatus Limnocylindria bacterium | reverse complement strand
TTCCACAGAGCGGCGGCGAGATCCTGGTCACGCCCCAGCTTCGTCCCGAGCGCCTTGATGTCTTTCATCGCGACGCCGAGCGCATTGGCCGAAGGGATCGCATAACGCGCCATCCCGTCACGAGTGGCCTTGGTGCTGTGGCTCTTGAGCCATTTGAGCGCGGACTGCACGTCGTCGTCGAGCGACGGTTTGGTGGTCGCCCGTGCCGCCGTCGGATTCATTGACGGAACGCTAATCGTTCCCGAACCCGAGTCAGGGTCGCGACGACATCGCCTCCAGGTATGCGCGCTTCCACGCTTCGTCGAGGTCGCCGAACGGCTCGGGGGCGCCGGGCACGATCCAGATGTGGATCATCTCCGCGGTCAGCGGCACGTCGATCGTGCCGAGCGGACACATGCCGAGCGGGCTGAGCAGGCCGGCCAGCGCCGGTGGCGTGAGCGAGAAGCACACGTGCTCGTGCGCGTGCCACACGGTGAGTGGCCCACCGATCGTCGGACCGGGCGTTCCGATCTTCGGCATCATGAACATCGCGCCCATGAGGACTGGGCGTCCGTCCGGCGCGACTGCGTAGACGAGCGTTTCGGGGTGTGCCGGATCGAGGACGCGGTCGTCGTTCTCGTGCGCCGGGTTGCCGGCGTGGAAGTCGAGGCCCGCGAGACCTTTGACGCGGTAACCGTCCGCCGCGGCGACCGCGGGGTCGGCGTATCGGGCGAGCGCAATCCGTGCGGCCTGAATGAGGTCGGCCGCCGCCGCGCGTTCGGCGGGCGTGGGCTCGCGCTCCTCGACCACGGGCAGGATCGTGCCGGGTGGCGCCACGCTGCCCGCATGAACGTGATGCCCGGCCACCGCGCCCGGCTCGGCAGCGGAAGCGCGAAACGCGCCGACCCACGAGCTCGCCGCGGTCCCGATGACGAGAAGCGTGATGGCAACACTCCCGGCGAATCCGCGCAGACTCACGCCGCGTCGACTCACCGGTCGGACGACGATCGCAAGCGCGAGGATCTCACCGAGCTTCGTCGCGAGTCCGACCTGATCTGGCGCCTCGCCGCCGACTGCGGACAACCAGTACGCGCCGATCGACCCCACGAGAACGGCAACGCCGAGGCGACCGGCTCGTCCACCGGACAGCACGCGGCGGGCGATCACTGCGAGAAGGAACGCATCGACGAGGAACAGAGCGCGGAGCCCCGCGGCGTGGTCGTCGTGTCCGATGGCCAGTCCGGCGTGGATCGCCGCCGATCCCGCGAGCAGTCCGGCTAGCAGCCAGTCCGTCGGCGCGAGGCTCGGCACAAAGAGACGTGTGAGGTTGCGGCGCAGCAGCCACACCCCGGCGAGCAGCACACCGAGCGCAAAGACAGCCGCGAGGTGCTCGGCAGTGATCTGGTACAGCGGGCTGCCGCCCGCGGCGTGTTCATGCTCGAGTGGCAGATTCACGACATTCCCTCCACGGCGAAGCCGCGCGCGATCGGCGCCGTCGCTCGGGCCGATTGCCGGACCAGAAAGACCACGGACACCGGAAGCACGAAGCGCGTCAGCAGCCCGACGGCCGGCGGTGGCGTCCCGGTCAGCGCGATGGCAAGCACAAGGTCGAGGGCGAGGAAGGCCAGCGTGAATCCCTCGACGACGTACACGAGCCTCCGGGTCCAACGACGATCGGCGCGTAGACGGGCTCGCGCGACGAGGATCACGACGGCGGCGCCACCGCTGAGCAGCAGCGGCGCGGCAGCCGCCCCCGGGAAGGCCAGGCCCCAGATCAGAGACTCGATCGTCGTCGCGACGAGGATCGAGCCCTGCAGGAGCAGCAGCACGCGCGCGAGGTCGAGGAAGTCATCGGCTGAGCGTCTGTTCGTCTCCATGAGGCGAGTGTCAAGGCGCTGGATGAGAGGGGCATTGCCCGAAGATGAGCGTTTCATGAGCGTGAGGCATCCTTAGGTCATGGGCGCCGTCCTATCGCTCCGCGTCCGGGACATGGCGAAAGCGCTCGCCTTCTATCTCGGGCCGCTCGAGTTCACGCTCAAGCGCGGCGGCGATGCGGAAAGCAACTGCGTGGTCACGCGCGGCGATGCCGACCTGATGCTCGAGACCGCGGCGGACCACTACGGCGACGAGTACAACACCGCCATCCGGAAGCGACTCGGGTCGCCGTCGAGCGCTGCCATCTACATCGAGTCGCCTGACCTCGCCGGATTCCAGGCGAGGCTCAAGGCGGCCGGAGCGCGGATCGTCGATCCACTTGCGGAGCGGCCATGGGGGCAGTCCGAGTTCACGGTCGAAGACCATGAAGGCAACTGGCTCGCCTTCTGGCAGGCGTCGTCCACCGGCTGAGCGCGACGCCGGCTGAGCCCGCGAGCGCGCGTTAGAGCGCCGGCACCTCGATCGTTACCACGGCGCCGTCCTGCGTGGTCGCCCGGATGATGCCGCCGTGCGCTTCGATGATCGCCCGAGCGATGGATAGGCCGAGACC
>DATEZK010000310.1:0-2417 GCA_035255665.1 Candidatus Limnocylindria bacterium | reverse complement strand
GAGGATGCGGTCGCGATGGCGGCGCACGAGCTGCGCAACCCGCTGACCTCGGTCCACGGCTACGCGACGCTCATCTCACGCAACCTCGGCGCCGTGCAGGACCAGCTCACGCGCCTCGACCGCATCATCTCCGACCTCCTCGGGCGCACCGCGCTCGAGAAGGACACCGCGGACGTCGTGAAGGTCGCGACCGAAGCGGTCGGCCGGCTGCGCGCGCTCACTGGCCGCGACGCCTGGCTGGTGAAGCCGGACCAGCCGGCGCTCGCGCGCATCGACCCGGTCCGACTCGCCCAGGTCTTCGACAACCTGCTCCGGAACGCGGCGAAGTACTCGCCGGAGACTGGCGCGATCACTCTGCAGATCATCCCGGGCGACGATGAGGTGAAATTCACCGTGCAGGACGAAGGCGCGGGCATGTCGTCCGAAGAGATCGAGCATGTCTTCCAGCGTGGCTTCCGCGCTCCACGTCTCGCCGACAAGACGCAAGGCGAGGGCCTCGGTCTAGCGGTCTGCATGCAGATCGTCGAAGGGCAGGGCGGTCACATCTCAGCCGAGAGCGCGGGCATCGACCGCGGCAGCAGATTCACGGTCACGCTGCCATCGGTGCACATCGCGATCCCCAGCGGCGGGGAAGAAGCGAAGCAGAACTAGCGCGACCCCGGCCGCCTTAGCGCGCGAGGACGTCGAAGGCGCGAGCGATCACCTCGAGGATCTGCGCGCTGGTGTTCTTAGTCAGGCGGTAGCGGACCACGTTGCCACTCCGCGTCGACTCGATCGCACCCGCGTCGCGCAGCACGCGGATGTGCTGGCTCGTCGCGGGAGCGGTGCGGTTGACAACTCGCGCGAGATCGCCGGCGGCAAGCGGTGTCTCCGCGAGGGCGCGGATGATCTTGATCCGCGTGACGTTCGAAATGCTTTCGATGAGCTCGCGCGCATCGCGTTCCTGGCGAGCGTTGATCAGCTTCTGCTGCGCGACCTCCACCGCGTGGGCATCGATGGGTGCGGCACGTCCGCGCGGATGCCCTCCGCGTGCTTCACTTCCCGTCACTCACGTTCTGTTGTCGCATCCATCCGCAATGTGCGCAACCGCTTTAGGAAGAACGAACTTGCGCGTCTGCGCAAGTTCAACCGAAGATCGCCGTCGCGGCCATGCGCAGCGCGGCCACGATGACGACGGCGGCGAGAATCCTCATCAGCAGCTGCGGCTGCGTTCGGATCGACACCCACGCGCCGATCGGCGACGCGACGAGCGCGACGAGCGCGACAACGGCCGCGAGCGGGGGATCGACCTGCGCGGTCGCGGCCTTGCCGATGAGCGCGGCGACCGCGGCGAACATGCCGATGCCGAGCGATGTGCCGATCGCGATGCGCGGCGGCACGCGTAACAGATAGACGAGCGCGCCGATGATCGTCGCGATCGCGCCGATGCCGACCATCCCGCCGCAGAACCCCAGCACGATCGAGATCCCCACCGCGAGAGGGACGTTGACATGCAGATCGTCCTTTCCGGTCACCTGCGACTCCGTTGGCAAGAGGAGCATCGCCGCGGTCGCGAGCGCGAGCGCCGCGAATATCCCGAGGATCACGCGATCGCTCACGTCGCGCGAGATGAGCGCGCCAACAAGGGAGGCCGCCGCGCCGGTCGGCCCCATCACCAGGACCAGACGTTTTGAGACGTTGCCGTACGCGCCGTGCCGGAATGCCCCCAGGGCGCTGCCGAAGATGGCCTGGACGATCGTGAGTCCCGTGATGATCTTGACCGGAAGCGCACCGATCCCGACCGCCGCAGGTAGATAAAGGAGCAGCGGTGTGAGCACCACGGCGCCCCCGATGCCGAGAAGACCGGAGAGGAACGATGCGAGGAATGCGGAGAACGCCGTGACGAGCTCTGTCCCTGACGGCATCGGCATGCGCTGTCCTTTATATAGATGGTGATGCGGCTCGTCCTGCTCGCACTGCTTCTCGGCGCATGCGTCAATCCGGGCGGCGGCGCGCCATCGCAGACGTTCACGTTCGGGTCGACCCCGCCGTCGCCAGCGGTGTCCGCACCAAGCGGATCGTCCGTGCCGCCAGGATCGTCCACACTCGCGTGGCGCCGCATCCCCGACATCCCGACGGGACGCAGCGAGGTCGCGGCGACGGCGTTCCGGAATCAGGTGTACGTGATCGGAGGATTCGGCGGCGCTCGCGTCGTCGAGATCTTCGACGGGCAGCGCTGGCGACGCGGACCCGACCTCCCGCTCGGCGTGGATCATCCGATGGCCGCGGCGGTGGATGATGCGGCCGGCGCGGGCGCCGGCGTGTACGTGTTCGGTGGGAACGCGGGCGGGCCGACCGCGCGCAGCTTCCGCCTCGCGCCGGACGCGACGGCGTGGCGCGAGATCGCCGCGATGCCGGGACCACGCTCGCAGGCCGCT
>DATEZK010000309.1:0-5043 GCA_035255665.1 Candidatus Limnocylindria bacterium | reverse complement strand
TCTGTACGTGGGAGTGCACCTTTGTGTGTACGTGGGTGTGCACCCAAGTGCTGATGGTGACGTGCGCGATCTCCGCAGCCTGCGGTCCGTTGGCACCACTCTGCGCGGGTGCGTGTATCGTCGCCGTCATTGCGTCCTGCGGTTGGAACTGCCGCAACGTCTGCGGCCTGTCCTGCACGTTCTGGTGCCACGTCCTCGAGGAGGCAGTGCCATGACCGGTGATTTGGCAAGCCCGACGAACGCCATCACGCTGGCCGCCCTGACGATCGCGTTGGTCTTCGCGGTCGCCGGGATCGCGCGGTGGCGCGGTTACGACACACAGATCCCGCTGCTACGCGCGATCGCTGACTGGGTCCCGGGCGTCTCGCCTTTCCTCATCGCGATCGGCGCGCTCGTCGCGATACCGATCGTCAGTGTGCTCGAGCAGCTCACCGCAGGAGAAACGCCGAACCCGATCGCGGCGGTGGCCTTCCTCGTGCTGCTGACGGTCGCTGTCGCCGTCACGATCTTGACCAGAGCCGGCGCGATCCCCGCCCGCCTCGAGCTGCCCATTGTGGGTGCGATCATCGCGACCATGTTTCTTCTGACGGCCGTCGTGTCTCCAGCGATCCGCGCGTCGGTGGCCGGGATCCTGTTCGGTTCCGCTGCGCTTTTGATCGGTGGCGGGGTCGCCTATCTGTACCTGCGGGGAGCGCGCCGCACGCCGTAGTTTCGAGGCGCGGCATAGCGTGCTCGCCTTGCGACCCCTCACCCGACAACGTAGCCTCGCGCTCACATGGCCGATTCCCGCATCGAGATGCTGAAGTCCGTACCTCTCTTCGCGGAATGCGATGACAAGCAGCTCGCCTTCATCGCGACACAGGTGGACGAAGTGGACTTCGTCGCGGGCAGGGATCTCTGCCGCGAGGGCTCAGGCGGCGGCGAGTTCTTCATCATCCTGTCCGGCACGGCCGAGGTGCGGCGTCAGGGTCGCCATCTCCGCGAGCTTGGGCCCGGCGATTTCTTTGGAGAGATCGCGCTGCTGGACGGCGGTCCGCGGACCGCGACAGTGACCGCGCTCTCGCCGATGCGCTGTCTGGTGCTCTCGCGCGGGCAGTTCCACAACGTGATCCGTCAAAACGCGCTCATCGCAGTGTCGGTCCTTCAGACGCTCGGCGAGCGGCTGCGGGCGCTGCTCGCCGGTCAACCCACCTAGGGAACCAGCCCGGTCCGTTCGCCGTTATGACTTGCGTGAGAGGTCTCCGGCGTGTCCTGATGCTCCCGCTCCTGCTGATCGGCATGAGCGTCGCGGCGTCGCCGGCGCTCGCGTCGTGCGTCCAGGCGACGGTCGCCGAGCACGCCGCGCTCGCCGAGGTCGTCGTCTACGGCACGGTGACCGAGACGCGCCAGACCTTCGCGCCGGCGAGCGGCGTGATCCGTTTCCAGCCTGAGCTCCTCCTGAAGGGCACGCTGCCCGGTGAGATCGAGGTCTTCCTCGGGCCGACCAAGGGCGGACCCATCACGAGCGTCGACTATGAGGCCGTCGTTCGCGGTGGCGGAGACCGCGCGGCCACACACACGCTGTACCTGCGCTCCGCGGGCAACGGCGCGTGGCAGACGGATGCATGCAGCGGCAGCCATGTGGGCGCGCCGACACCCGAGGAGCGGACGTTCTTCGGCACGGGCACATCAGCGCCCCCGGCGGCACCGAAGGACAACATGCCGTTCGTGCTCGGCGCGATCGCGGTCGCGGTCGCGGTGATCGCCCTCACCACGGTCCTGATCGTTCGCCGCCGTTATTCGGGCGGCCCCTCCACGTTGACCACGACGTCTCCCTGACCCGCGCGCACCAGGACGACTTCGGTCGTCGTGTCGGTCGGATTACCTTCGCGATGGATCTCGCGCGCTGGAATGAGCAGGAAGTCTCCCGGACCGCCCTCGAGCACGGTGCGGCCGCCCGGCCCGCACTCGATGCGGACGTGGCCGCTCTGGACGTAGATCACGGACTCGTAGTCGCCGTGGTGGTGCCATCCCGAGAACGCCTTCGGGGCGTTGTGCGCGACGCCGGCCCACGTCTTGTCGCTATGGAACGCCTCCTCGCGGACCATCCCGCTCGTCTGCCCGGTCTGCACATGGCGCTCGGCGACCTTCACGACCTTCGCCTTCACTCCTCGTCCTCCTCTTGTTCCCAGCGCTCGTGCTGAACGTGCAGCTGGGCACCTCTCTTCGCGATCCAGTTGTCGATGAGCGCGCGGGTGATGCGATCCGCCGGCAGGGCGGTCACGACGGAATGACGGTTCGCGCACTCGAGCGTCACCGTCTCGGCGGTTTCGGCGACGGGAGACATCGGTAGGTCGCACTCCTCACACTCGAGCGTCGCGTCCGGGCGCAGCGTCACGACGGCCTCGCAAGGCCGCGCCGAACGCTCCTGTGTGATGCCTCCGAGCCGCTCATCCCGTACAATGTTCGCTACCGCCGTGGTTATGTGCCACGGCGCCTTTTCGCCCCGGGCCAAAGGCCCGCGGCAAGCCCAGGGAAAGGACGAAGTACCGAATGCGGCCCTACGAGCTCATGTATCTCCTTCCCCCGACCGCCGACGAAGAGCGGCTGACCGCTGTGAGCGAGCGGCTCCAGCACACGATCACGACCCTCGGGGGCAAGATCGACAAGGTGACGCCACCGGCGCGCCGCCGGCTCGCATACGAGCTCGCGCACCACCGTGACGGTCACTACGGCGTGCTCGAGTTCTCGCTGCCGCCGGACCAGGCGCGCGAGTTCGAGCGCACCATCCGGCTCACGGAGGAGATCCTGCGCCACATCGTTGTGAGAAGGGACGAATAGAAATGGCCTCATTCAGCAAGATCATCATCGTCGGGAACGTTGGCCGCGACCCCGAGCTCAAGATGACCCCGAACGGCAAGCCGGTCTGCGAATTCAGCGTCGCGGTGAACCGCGTCAGCGGTCGTGGCGAGGAGCGGGTGGAGCAGACCGACTGGTACCGCGTGAGCTGTTGGTCGCTCCTGGCGGAGCGCGCGCAGCAGATGATCACCAAGGGCCGTCTCGTGCTCGTCGAGGGGCGCTTCACGCCGCGCTCGTACACCGACCGCGAAGGCAAGGAGCGCTACAGCCTCGACATCAGCGCGAACGACTTCCAGATGCTCGACCCGCGGCCAGGAGGCCGTGAGGGCATGACCGCGCCGGTCGGTGGAGACCGCGCCGCGGACGGCGAAAAGTCGGGCGGCTTCGATCCCGACGAGATCCCGTTCTAGGAGCGATGCAGATGACGAGCGAGAGCTCACCGACCCCACAGCCGCGTCCCGAAGGCCCAGCCGCCGAAGGTGGCGCGCCCCGACCGCCGGCGCCGATGGCCCCTCGCGGGCCGCGTCCGTCGTACGGTGGCGGGCGACCGTCCTACGGTGGTGGTGGTGGCGGCGGCGATCGCGGCGGCTCCGGTGGACCCGGCGGTCCGCGCCGACCGCGCCGCAAGGTGTGCTCCTTCTGCGTCGATAAGGTGCAGAAGATCGACTACAAGGACGTCGGCCGCATCCGCCGCTACATCAGCGAGCGAGGCAAGATCGATCCACGCCGCAAGAGCGGTTCGTGCGCGAAGCATCAACGGATGCTGACCACCGCGCTGAAGCGCGCGCGCTTCATGGCGCTCCTGCCGTACACCGCCGATCACGTGCGTGGCCTCATGTCGCCCCAGGCCCGTGCCATGGCGGGTGGACCGCCGCCGCCGAAGCCCGAGCGCGGCCCCTGGCGGCCGGCCGGAGAGTTCCGTCCCGCGGGCGACTTCCGTCCCGCCGGTGAATTCCGCCCCGCTGGACCGCCGCGGCCGTTCGTTCCAGCGCCGGGTGCGCCCGCACCGGGTGGTGCGCCCGCGCCCCAGAGCAGCGCGCCCACACCGCAGAGCAGTGCACCCGCGCCGACAGCCGCTCCACAGCCTGCGATGCCGCAGCCCGCAGCAGCGCCCCGCCGTCCCGAAGGCGAAGCGCCGAGCTCCTAGCGGGTTCTACGCCGGGAGCGGCGTCAAGAGCGCTGGGATGAACGGCGCGTTGCCCACGACGACGACGAGGACGAGCAGCGCGATGCCGATCGTCACCCTGCGCTCCGGTCGCTCCAGCGCAAGGGCCACCGCACCGCCGCTGAGGATCCCGAGGCCCGCGCCGAACAGCAGCGCCAGGAGACCGGCGATGACGATGCCGAACGCCGTCGTCAGCGGACTTACCGTCAGGCGACCGGAGCGGACGAGCCACAGCGTGGCTGCGGCGAGAAGCGCGGCGGGGACGACGAAGAGCGTTCCGGTGAAAAGGAATCCCGGCGCAGCGCCCAGCAGCGTCGCGTCTGTCGACTGCGGATAGAGGAGCACCTCGAGCACGCTGAGCATGCCGACGCCGAAGTGGAGTCCGAGGGTGTACAGCGCGGCTTCGAGCCGGCGATCGCCCGAGCGCGCGAGCAGCCACGCCCAACCCGGATAGAGCGCGAAGGGGGCGAGGATCGCGAGCACGATGATCGCCCCGTTTCCAGACAGCGCGTAGCCGCCGAAGGCGATCCTCGAATGCTCCGCGGTGACCGTGAGAAGGGCGACGACGATCCCCGCGATGTAGCCAGCCAGTACGGCGATGGCGAGCACGCCACCGATCCTATCGGCCTGGTGTTGCGATCAGTCGCAGTCGAAGTTCCAATCGGCCCTGTCGACCAGATACTCGACCTTGGGCATCTGCCACACGTTCTCGGCGCCGAACGTGTCCGGGTAGAACTCAGCGTCGATGGCGCGGAGGCGAGCGCTCTGCCGTGACTCGGTGTCAATGACGGTGAGCGACGAATCTGTGTCGGGGTAGAGCTCAGGATCCAGCGGACCCAGGTCGGTGGCTGTCGCTGTGGCCAGGGACGCCAGGTTTAAGGCGAGCACAGAGCCGAGAATCAGGATGAGAATCCACTTCACGGGACACCTCCTTCCTGAGAAGGGACGCTAGGTGCCTTGGACAGGCGCCACGACGGATCGGATCACACCTTGGGCGTCATCTTGGTGAAGCCGTGAAAGCGTCGTGGGCGGCAAAAGGG
>DATEZK010000308.1:0-3383 GCA_035255665.1 Candidatus Limnocylindria bacterium | reverse complement strand
TAGGGTCTGAAACCGATAGGCGGCCGCGAGAAAGCACTCGTCGGTGGCGCCTGTAGCGCGCGAATAGCGTCGAACACGATTCGAAAGCGGTAGTCGAAGGCTCCCTCAAGCTCGTCGATCCTTCGGGCGAGATCGGCATGGTCGCCGTGCAGGCGGCGCAGACGGACGAACGCACGCATGATCTCGACGTTCACGTGGACCGCGCGGCGACTGCGAAGGACGCTTGAGAGCATCGCGACGCCTTGCTCAGTGAAGGCCCTAGGTGTTGATCGACGACGGCCACCGCGTCGACCGACTTTTGATATCGCAAATTGCGATATCAAACTGTCTGCCTCCCGAGGCGTCAGTCGGAACTGGAAGTCCGCGGGGAACCTGGCGCGGTTCCGATCAACCGCCTCATTGAGACGACCTGTGGTAACTGAGTACAGCGTCGCAAGATCCGCGTCCAGGATCACTCGCTGGCCATGCAAGTCATGGATGCGCTGCGCAACGTCCTCGGGGCGCAACTCGGGTCTCAGGGCTCGACGCTGCTTACGCATATAGGCGCTTAGGAGTACGGCCGTAGCTTGCGGGGGAGTTAGTGGACGCACTTGACGCGTCATCCGTTTCCTGTGATGCTGAGCCAAAGGAATGAAGATTTCTATTGATTCAGGGGAGGGCTGGCAGGCCCTGCTGGGCTCCGACTACGTCGATCCCCGGGATCTGAAGCCCTCGAGCCCGCTCCGAGCCTTCGCTGGTGCCTACTTACAGGATCTGCGCGATAAGGGTCGCGGCGAGCGGACGATCCCGAAGTACGCGGCGTACCTGAACGACTTCTGTGCCTTTCTCGAACGCGGCGATAAGAAGCCGCGCATCTCAGACCTCGAGATCCGCTCGCTCAAGGCCTACGGCAGCAGTCTCACGCGCCGGCAAGCCCGTGGCGGCACCGCCAAAGGCAAGCGGGCGATCTCGGCGGCCACTAAGAACTTGCATCTCATCGCGCTCCGAGGGCTCCTCAAGTTCGGCATCCTCCTCGATCTGCCCGTGCCGGGTCCCGAGAAGGTCGAGCTCGCGAAGGCCGCGCAGCCAAGCCCGGACGCCCGTCATCTCGCCGAGGAACGCGTGAAGCGCCTTCTCGAGGCCTGTGACACGGCCACCGACGACGGCGTGCGCGCCCGCGCGCTCCTCGAGTTCATGCTCGCGACGGGTTGCCGCGTCTCGGAGGTCATCGGGCTCGATCGCCGGCAGCTCGAGATCGCACGCGAGGCGCGCACTCACGCGGACGGCATCCGCGTCGTCGACGAGGTCACCGTGCTCGGCAAGGGCAACCGTCACCGGCGCGCGTACCTCACGGCCCGTGCCCGTGAGTGGCTGCAGCGCTACCTCGCTTCACGCAAGGACAAGGACGCGGCGCTGTTAGTGACGCGTAAGAAGAGCGCCGATGGCTCATACCGGATGACGGTGTGGTCGGCCGAGCGCATCGTGCGTGATGCCGCGAAGCGTGCCGGACTCGCGGAGGATGTCTCACCGCACTGGCTTCGCCATGCCGCGATCACCCTGTGGGCCGCGTCGAGCCTGCCCTCGGCGCAGCGCCTGGCCGGTCACCGGCAGATCGCGACGACACAAAGATATCTAGGCACGAGTGACGCGGAGCTGAAAGCGTTCTACAAGAAACACGTCGGCTGATCTGAACCGGTAGCCTTTCGGCATAGCCCCAACAACGCAGACCTCACCGACCGGCACGTCCTTCGCGGCGATGCGGCATGGCCCGTTCCGCGCGTATTTCACGACGGGCCTGCTCTCGATGATGGCCGACAACGTCGAGCACGTGATCTCGTACTGGGTGATCTTCCAAGCTTTCCACTCCCCCACGCTCGCCGGTTTCGCGGTCATCAGTCACTGGACACCATTTTTGGTACTGGGTGTGTGGTTCGGCGGACTCGCCGATCGCTACGACTGCCGCAAGATCATCATCGCGTCGCAGGTCGCGTTCATCGCGGTCTCGCTCGCGTGGGCGCTGCTGTTCCTCACCGGGACGCTCCAGACCTGGCACGCGGTCGTTCTGCTGATCGTTCACGGCCTCGCTGGCGCGCTCTGGTCACCGGCCGGCCAGCTGCTCATCCACGACATCGTCGGCCATGACGAGTTGCAGAGCGGCGTGCGTCTCTCATCGACCGGACGGAGCATCGGCATCCTCTTCGGGCCCGCGGTCGGTGGTGCGCTGCTGCTCGTACTCGGCCCCGCGTACGGGCTCATGGCGAACGCGTTCCTCTACCTCCCGATGACGATCTGGCTGCTGCGGACGCCGTACACGGGTCACCTACGCACCGGGGCGAGCGATGAGAGCGCGCGGCTGTCGGTCGCCGACGCGGTGCGCACACTCCGCGAGATCTCGAGCAACCGCGGGATCCTGGTGATGATCGCGCTCGCCGGCCTGAGCTCCTTGTTCATCGGCAACGCGTACCAGGCCCAGATGCCGGAGTTCGCCGCCGTGTTCGGCTCCGTCCAGGACGAGATCACGTACAGCGTGCTGCTCACGGCGAACGCCGCGGGGTCCGTGCTGGGCGGATTCGGGCTCGAGGCGCTCGCGTTCTTCCGCCAGCCGCGCATCCGCATCGCGGTGCTGCTCGCGCTGGCGTGGGCCGCGTCGATGCTTGTGTTCGCCATCACTCCCGTCTACGCGATCGCGGTCCTCGCCCTCTTCGTGGGCGGCGTGCTCAACATCGGCTTCACGTCCATGGCACAGGCGTACGTGCAGCTCGAGGCGCCGCCGGCCCGTCGCGGCCGGGTCGTCGGCCTCTTCAGCATGTCGTGGAACGGACTTCGGGTCGGGAGCGGCGTGACCGTCGGTCTCCTCGGCGCGGTCATCGGCATCCACTACTCTCTCGCGCTGAGCGCGCTCGCGTTCCTCGCGGTCGGCGTGGCACTGCTCGTGTATGCGCAGGGGCGCGCGCGCGAGGCCGTCACCGCGTAGGACGAAACAACGCGACTGGAGCTGAAATGCCGATCAAGAGCAAGGCACAGCGTCGCAAGTTCGCGGAGCTGCTGGTGGACGGAAAGATCTCCGAAGAGGTCTACGAGCGATGGAATCGCGGAGCCGGGTACAAGGAGCTTCCCGAGCGCGTCACGCCGAAGGACAAATCCAAGTCGAAGTCCAAGCGCACCTCGAAGGCCAAGCCCAAAAGGAAGACCACGGCGAAGACCAAGGTACGGAAGAAGACGACTCGAAAGACCACGAAGCGCGCCCGACGTTGAGCTAATGCTTCGAGCTCGCTGATGCGCACGCTCGACACCGCTCGGCTCCGTATCCGCGCGTTCGTGCCCGCTGATGCTGAAACGTACTCACGCCTGCTCGACGAGGCGTTCGGCAAGGGCGCGTACGGTTCGAGCAACGAGAAGCGAGT
>DATEZK010000307.1:0-2252 GCA_035255665.1 Candidatus Limnocylindria bacterium | reverse complement strand
GCGGTCTCGGCCGCTGCGAGCATCTCGGCGACGGCCGCGTTCAGTGGGTCCATGACCGCTTGCATGTCGAGGATGGCCTGGTCGACCACCTCGCGGTACTTCATGACGAGATCGCTCGTGTCAATCGAAAGCTCGCCGGTGTCTTCGGTCTCAGTGACCACGGCCGTTGCGTCGGCGTCCGTCACCGAAGGCGAACCGCTCGCGGTCGCTTCGGAGTCCTTGCACGCGGTGCCGAGCTCGACGCGGTCCTGGAGCTCGGTGTGCGCCGCGCCCCGGATCGCGTTCAACGCAGACTTGGCATCCGCGAGATCCGCACGCGCGTCGACGGTCAGCGTCGTCGCTGAGCTCGATCGACGTGATTCGCGGCTGAGCTCGCGCGCCTCACGCGAGAGACTGCGCAGCTGCTCGTTGAAGCCCTGCCACGCCTCGTGCAGTTTGTGAGCGCCTAGATTGCGCTCCTGCGCGAGAACGCTGCAGCCGCGGGTGTCTTCAGCGGACGGCGAAGCCGCCGCACTGCCCACCAGCGATGTGAGCGAGAGAGAAACGACAAGTGCGCTTACGGCCATCCCGCGCCGTGATTTGGTGCCAAACATCCCTTTTGTCCTCCTGTGTGCCACATGGATAACGGACAGGGATGTAAGCGATTAGCCCCGACTGGGCGGTGTTCGTCCGGGGTACCCGGGTACTACGCCGTACGGGGGAGGACCCCTAGCGCACAGTCACCAGCGCGAAGATCCCGAGGTCGGGCAGCTCACCGCGCCCATCGATCCGCGGGAAGAGCGCGACTGTGTGCGTGCCGGGCCCGGCCGGTGCGCGGAAGCGCGCAATGAACCAGCCAACTTGCCCTGGCGCGACGTACTCGGTCGTCTGCACCGCCACTGGAGTTCCATCGGTCAACGCAAGTGCGGCCTGAGCCCCAGCGACGCCGCGATACCAGCCGACAGAGCCGGTGTTGCGCAGCGCGACGACCCACTCGACCGTGGCGTTCGCCGGGACAGTCGGGTACGACGCCTGCGTTTGGAACGCTGCGCGATACGCGTTGAGCGGCGGCAGTTCGAACTGAGCCGGCACGAGCTTCGGCGCAGCAGCGGACTCTGCGCTTGGGAGCTGGATCGTCGGCATCTCGAAGGCCGGGATCTGGACCGTGGGTAGCTCGATCGTCGGCAGTTCGATCTTTGGGAGTTCGAGAGCTGGTAGCTCCACGGTCGGCATCTCGATCGTCTGGAGGACCGAGCGGCTCCAGTTGATCTCCGCGACCATCGCCTCCTGCAGCGATGGCGTGCCGACAACAAGTGCGATGAGAGCCGTCGCGACCGTCCGGAACGCCCAGCGGCCGGGGCGAAGACGTCGCGCGATAGATCGCAGAGCAGCGCCGATGGGTAGCGACGGTAGGCGCGGAAGAGTCGCGACACGAGGCGCCTGGATCGCCTGCGCCACCGATTCGCGCGCCACCGATTCGCGCAACACCGGTTCGCGCGGCACCGAGACTCGACGCGTCGGACGCATGCTCGCCAGACGTCGCGCACTCGCGCCAGCGAACCTCGTCACCGAACCAAGATCGAGCCGCGCTGCGAGTTGCGCCGTAGCGTCGTCCATACGAGTGAGACGATCAGCGAGCTGTTCGCGCAGGTCCTGCACGACGGGACGAAGGTCGTTGATGATCGGACGCATCTCGTCAACGATCGGATCTGCCCACGGGCGCGCTCGCTCTAACAGTGGACGCGCCACCTCGGGCACGGCGTTCATCCGCTCCACGAGAGGACGCACATCTTCAGCAAGGTGCGCCACGACGGGACGCACGTCCTCGGCCAGGTGCGCTGTGATCTCCTTGAGGCGCGCGGGCGCCGACTCCGCAGGCGCCTCATTCGACAGCGCCGTTGGCTCTTGCGGTGAAGAGGCGACGTTTGAAGCCGTCTCAGCCTGTGTGTTCACTCGGCCATTTAACGCCGGACGCGCGGCGTTTTTGCGGCTCTTACTCGTCTAGCGGAAGTACATCAGTACCGGTGCTTAAGTTTTCGCGCGGGAATTCGCCACTTCGCCACACCGCATGCTGAATGGAGGTGAACAGCTTCACGCACTAGGGATGTCGCTGTGGATAACTACGCCGTCCGGTTTTAGGACGCGCCGCTCTTGCCGCGCGATCTCGGCCTTTATCCGTTTGTGATCGCGCTGACGCGGGTACGCCTTGCGGAACTCCGGCGATCCGAAGAGTCGGCTGTCTTGTACTCCATCGAATGACGCGGCAGTAAGGA